>CAIOOC010000433.1 GCA_903859795.1 uncultured Bacteroidia bacterium | reverse complement strand
CTGACCAAAGAACTTTTATTTCGACTCGAAATACCGATGTTAATTTTTCATGCCAAAATTTAGTTTATTTGTAACCTAAATCACAGTACAGAATTATATGGAATATTTCCGGTTCAGAAAAATATATTCCTTTAGCAGGATTTTGTCTGATTGTGTTAAAGGATTGCAATTCATAAGTTTAGTTCTATTTTTTTTCGCTTGTACTTCAATTCGGAACATCCAGATTGAAGTTGCTGGTTTACCTGAATACCCGATATCTGACGATATTCAAAGTCTTGTATTGCTCAACAGGAGTATTAATATGCAATTTACCAACACTCCTTCCGATTCACTCGAAAAGATATTAATCAAAAATCAAATGCAACTTGATAGTGTATTCAGAGATAGTATCGCTGCGGATACAGTGCTTCATATTGCTGCAAATGAACTCTTTAATTCAGGAAGATTTGATATTGTTGTTCCCAAAATAGAAACGATAGACAGGTATGATTATGACGATTTACGTACACCATTGAATATTGATGCTATAAATAGGTTGTGCAAAGAATATAATACCGATGCGGTTTTGATATTGGAAAGTTTTGCTGAACAATTGACTACAAAATACACCTACCGACCCTTTGATGCCGGTACTGAGTATAGTGCAACAACTGATATTGATTTCAAATCCGAATGGAGGCTTTACCGTCCTGATTCTGCAAAGCCGGCTATTCGTTTTCAGGTGGGCGATTCGATTTTTTGGAGTGCCAGCAATATCTCATTAAGAGATGTGTATATTCGAATGCCTAAAACAAAGGAGGCATTAATTGGAGGTGGGATTGCTGCCGGGCTAAAGATGGCTGGTTATATAAGTCCCAAATGGATTACCCGGACACGCTACTATTTCATTACTGGCAATAACGAGATCGATGCCGCCATTCCGTTAATAAAAGAAAATAAGTGGGAAGAAGCAGCTGACATCTGGGCCAAATTTGCAAATGTTCCATCGAAGCGAACCCGGAGCAAAGTCGAATTTAATCTTGCTCTCGCTTCAGAGATGAACGGAAATTTAGATCTTGCAATCGAATGGGGTCTTAAATCTTTTAAAACCAGTTATTGTTTTGCAATAGAAGAATACCTCAAGACTCTGGAGGCTACCCGGAAGGCTAAATCAAGGGAGTCTAAACAAAGGTACTAAACAAGACATTTGGCACTGTTTTTGATGTTAATTTGGTATGAAAGTGGTATTTACAGATCAGTTATTTAACAAGTTAATCTCATCATGAACACATTGAACAGATTTCTGGTGTCTTTCTTTGCGGGTTTGGCATTAGCCTCCTGCATCACTACTCATCGTGTGCCCATTGATCAAATGGAACCTGGTAAAATACACTTACCAGCTCAAATTCGCAAAGTAGCCTTAGTTTCTCGAAACTTCAAATTTTCAATTGATACCTTAAGTGGTTATTATAATCTTAATTTTCGTCTTAAAAAGGGTAAATTATCTGAAAATCAATTGATCGATAGTTTGGCAGTGACAAAGAGCCTGGAAGCTTTAAGAAAAGAATTACTGGAATCGGGAAGATTTGATGAAGTATTTGTCTATCCATATAAGGCCTTAAAACCTTTTAAAGGAGCCAGAGAGCTCCCTTTAACAACGGCTTTTATTCAGTCTGTTTGTTCTGAAAGCGAAACCGAGGCAGTTATTTCCCTTGAGATGTTAAGTTACTTTTACAGCCGTCATAACGGCACTGCAGGTCATGAAATCTCGGATGAAGCCAATACAAAGGTAACTGCAATTTGGTCCGTTTATTCTCCAAAAAATAATGAGCCAATCGAGCGTTTCACCCATTCAGAAATTATCAGATGGAGTGAAAATGACTCTAAACTAAATAATGAAAAATATAAACTACCTGAACGAAAGGAGGGTATACCTAATGCATGCGGTATTGCAGCCAAAAACTACAGTAAAAGAATCGTACCATACTGGACTCAATCATCCCGTGTTTTAATCAGCCTTGATAATCCTGATTTCGGGAAAGCGCTGTCGTATGCGTCGAAAAATAAATGGAAAGAGGCTTCAGGGATTTGGGAAAAGTATTCAACAAATCCGCAGCCCCGGACCTCAGGAATTGCCTCTTTAAATTACGCCGTTGCTCAGGAAATGCTTGGTGACTATAAAAAAGCTGCATTTTATTCAGATAAAGCAACTAAGCTACTTAAAAATGGAGAATCAGGTAAAATTGCCCGAGCCTACGCTGCTGTTTTGCATGAAAGAAGTCTAAAAGTAAATGAGCTTAATTCCATCCTAAATTCGAGTCATCCCTAAAATTAGTTTTTTCTTCTTATTAAATTTTCTATTCTACTTAAATGGTCGAAATTCTCTTTTATTTACTTATTTGTATTCTGATTATCAATTTTCTACTGGAGAGGTGGCTAGATTACTTAAATTCAACAAAATGGTCTTCTGAACTTCCGCACGAACTTGAAGGTATTTATGACGATGAGAAGTATAAGAAATCGATGGAATATGAGAAAATAAAACATCATTTTTCTACTATCACCGAATCACTGGGTTTCTTGACGGTTCTTGTTCTTTTTGCGACTGGTGCCTTTGGCTGGCTTGATAATGCAGTCAGATCCTTAGCCATAAAAAACCCAATACATATCTCTCTCATTTACTTTGCAATACTAGCTTTACTTACTGAAATTGCGTCCTTTCCATTTAAATGGTATGACACTTTTATAATTGAAGAAAGATTTGGGTTTAATAAATCAACTTTGCGACTATTCTTACTTGATCAAGTAAAAGGTCTGCTAATCGGCGCCTTGGTAGGAGGAAGTATTTTATATTTAATTGTATGGATATATCTGGTTGCCGGCAATTTATTCTGGCTGTATACCTTAGTTGTTATATCATCATTCTCAGTATTTATGCTCTTGTTTTATTCCAGCCTTATAGTTCCACTTTTTAATAGGCAAACCCCGCTCGAGGATGGTGACCTGAAGGATGCAATTACTTCCTTTAGCCTTAAAACAGGATTTTTGCTGGACAATATTTTTGTAATTGATGGTTCCAAACGTTCATCCAAAGCAAATGCTTATTTTACCGGATTGGGTAGTAAAAAACGAATAGTATTGTATGACACATTGATAAGTGAGTTGAATACTGAAGAAATTGTGGCTGTCTTGGCCCACGAAATTGGCCATTACAGGAAACATCACGTTTATTCCGGTCTTCTATTCTCACTTTTGTCTACTGCTTTAATGCTTTATATTTTTGCATTGGTAAGTGGGCACAACGCGTTTAGTCAGGTACTTGGTTCTGATAACCCGGGATTTCATTTGGCAATCATTTCATTTGGAATCTTATATACACCTCTTTCGCTTGTTATTGGACTTGGGATGAATTTTCTGTCAAGGGTAAATGAGTATCAGGCAGATCGGTTTGCTCGAGAGGAGTACGGAGGACAATATCTTGCTTCTGCTCTGAAAAAGTTATCTGTTAGCAATTTAAGCAATCTGACTCCGCATCCGTTCTATGTATTTTTCCATTATTCTCACCCTACACTGCTACAAAGATTAAACAAACTTAAAGAGATCATGTGAGAAATAGCGAATCAGATCTGGTGGCAAATAAAGCCCGAAAAGAAGCAGCAGTTCCATTATCAAGAAAGATTTGTATTTTTGCGCTCTAATATAATTATGAAAAACAAATTATTTACGTATGAAACTTTTAGAGGGTAAAACGGCAATTATTACCGGAGCATCTCGCGGTATTGGCAAAGCGATTGCAATTAGATTTGCAGAAGAGGGGTGTAATATAGCTTTTACAGATTTGTTTTATGACGATATCGCAAGGGCAACAGAAGCAGAACTTCTGGCCATTGGAGTAAAAGCAAAAGGCTATGCATCTGATGCATCAAAATTTGAGGAGACCCAAAACGTAGTAAATCAGATTACTGCAGATTTTGGTTCATTGGATATTTTGGTTAATAATGCCGGAATAACCAAAGATACTTTACTAATGCGAATGACTGAAGATCAGTGGGATGCAGTTATCACAGTAAATCTCAAATCGGTGTTTAATTTTACCAAGGCTGTTCAGGCAGGCATGCTAAAACAAAGGAGTGGTTCAATCGTTAATATGAGCTCTGTTGTTGGAGTAAGTGGCAATGGAGGTCAGGCAAACT
>CAIOOC010000432.1 GCA_903859795.1 uncultured Bacteroidia bacterium | reverse complement strand
TTGGTGTTTTGGTGGCATTGATATTTTTGCTCTTAAAATGGAGTCATTTATAGCATTATAAATTTATATAATTCATTCAATGAATTTATTAATCGATTGATATATTGTATATAAATATTCACTATTATTGCATAGTACTACCTAGAGGTTTGCCGAAATTAAAACTAATTGATTTTCAGTTTAAAACCAAAATATCTTGATGAAAAATCTTATTCTTATCTTCCTTTTGATCTGTTTAGGAAGTAGTTGTTCGCAAAATACAGATCCGAAAAAAGTATTGGCGAACCAAATTCTAAGCGATTCGTCCTTGATTACTGTGGATACAATGGCCCGGAATATACTGAAAAAGGGATTTAATGCGGGCAGCGGTTACTCGCAGGTCTGGGCGCGCGATATGAACACCTTCGTTGAAATTGCTTTGGAAACTGTTAATCCCAAAGATATCAGGGGTGCGATACTTGTATTTTTCGCCCTTCAGCAACCCAACAACGAAATGATCGATGGATATGTTCTAAATAAAGATTTCAACTGGGGAGATCCCAACCAATACCGAATGCAGGCAGATACAGCTCACGTTGGCTTTAAAAATACTGTTGAAACTGACCAGGAGACTTCGCTCATCCAGATCGTCGGAAAATATGTCCATTTAACAGGTGATACCACAATCCTCTCTGAAAAAATTGCAGGAAAATCTGTCTTGGAAAGGATGGGAATGATGGTTGACTATCTGATGAAGGAACGTTACAGCGAAAAGTATGGTTTACTTTGGGGCGCCATGACCGCCGATTGGGGTGATGTGCAGCCCAATACAGATAACGTTGTCGATATTGACTCTACAACTACTCCCGCTATTGATGTCTATGACAATGCTATGTTTATAATTGCCCTTGATTACCTCAGAGGGATGACAAAAGATCGGTCTCTCGCAAATAAATGGGAAACAATACGTACAAATATTGCAGAAAATGTACGTAAACACCTGTGGGATGAACAAAAACAAAAATTCAAACCGCATGTCTATCTTGATAAATCGCCTATCCCCGCCGGATTTGATGAATCAAAAGTTTATTATCACGGAGGTACAGCAATTGCTATTGAGGCAGGGCTATTAACCAAAGATGAAATTGAAGCATCAAACAGACAAATGCTTGAAAATGTCCGATTGTCGGGTGCCCCAACAATTGGTCTGACCTTGTATCCGGTTTATCCCGAAGGTTTTTTTCATGGTGGGATGGGAAAACCTTATATCTATCAGAATGGCGGCGACTGGACATGGTTTGGTGCACGAATGATTCAGCAACTTACTGCAAACGGTTTTGAAAAGGAGGCTTACGGCGAAATGCGTCCGATGATTGACCTTGTAATTAAAAATAAGGGGTTCTATGAATGGTATTACGTTGATGGAAAACCAAATGGTTCCGCACAGTTCAAAGGTTCAGCCGGAACACTGGCCAAAGCTGTAAAAATGTTAAGAGACTGGGCTGAAAAGAATAAATAACCACGCAATATTAAAACCTTTAATTTCAGAATATTATGAAAATAGGCTATATAAAAATAGGCATTATTGGTTTGTTTCTATTGTCTATTTCTGACTTTTCTGCTGCCGAAATTATCCCGGTTAATTTCTCTAAAGTGTCAATTAACGATAATTTCTGGACCCCAAAGATGAATACTGTGGCTACTGCCACTTTAAATGCCTGTATCACCTATACCGAGGAAAAAACAGGACGCATCAGGAATTTTGAAAAGGCAGCTGCGAACAGCGGAAAACATGAGGGAATATTCTTTGATGATTCAGATGTTTATAAGGCACTCGAGGCAATAGCATATTCGTTAAAGAATCATCCTGATGCAGCAATTGAAAAAAAAGCTGACGAATGGATCGATAAAATTGCAGCTGCCCAACAACCAGACGGATATATCAATACCTTTTTCACGTTAACCGGTCTGGAAAACAGATGGACCGACATGGATAAGCACGAAGATTATTGTGCCGGTCATTTGGTTGAAGCAGGAATAGCATATTACAACACAACGGGCAAACGGAAATTGATGGACGTGGGAATCCGAATGGTGAAGCATATCGACTCCAACTTCAGGCAGACAGGTCGTCATTGGATCTCGGGCCACGAAGAGATTGAACTGGCCTTGGTGAAATTATTTCATGCCACCAGCGAGCGCCAGTATCTTGATCTGGCTGCATGGTACATCGAACAACGGGGGCACGGATTCTACAAGGGGGCAAAAAGAGATCCAAAATATGACCAGAATGACATCCCTTTTGAAGATCAAAAAAAGGTAGAGGGTCATGCGGTGCGTGCAATGTATTTATATACAGGAGTATCTGATGTTTCTGCCGCCAAAAATGAGACGAGGTACCTGCCTGCGTTATTGAGTATATGGGATAATCTTGTCGGGAAAAATATGTACATCACAGGCGGGATTGGATCTTCAGGCGAAAATGAGGGTTTTACAAAAGATTACGATCTGCCTAATGAAAATGCCTATTGCGAAACCTGTGCTTCTGTAGGTATGGTTTTATGGAACCAACGGATGAATCTGATGACAGGCGAAAGCAAATATATTGATATCCTTGAGCGAAGTTTATATAATGGGGCCTTATCGGGATTATCACTTAGCGGAGATAAATTTTTCTACGGGAATCCATTAACATCGTACGAAAATTATTCAAGAAGTGAATGGTTTGGCTGTGCGTGTTGCCCTTCAAATATTGCAAGGTTAGTGGCTTCAATAGGCAATTACATCTACGCGACATCACCTGATGGTATTTATGTAAATTTATTTATTAGCAGTAACACCGTCATTCCTGATGGCAAAAACAGTATTTTGATTACACAGCAAGGAAATTACCCGTGGGATGGGAATACAAGTATAAAGATTTCTCCCGAAGTCAAAATAAGGAAAAAACTATTTGTACGAATTCCGGGATGGGCAGTTAATAAACCGGTTCCGGGAGATGCCTATACCTTCTTAAAACCGGGAATAGTACCAATTTCAGCTAAATTAAACGGACAGAGTATCAATTTTTCGATGATAAAAGGATACATGGTAATTGACCGAGAATGGAAGAAAGGGGACGAAATTACCTTTCAACTCCCAATGCCTGTCGAACGGGTAATTTCGAATGATAATATACAGGCAAACAGAGGTCTTGTTGCACTCCAGCGGGGACCACTGGTATATTGTGTTGAAAATGCAGACAATAAAGGGAAAGCAATGCATATGATTTATCCTGATCAGACTGATTTCTCCGCATCTTTTAATTCGTCAATTTTGGGTGGAGTTGTAACAATCAGTTCAAAAGTTCCTGTCGTTGATATTTCGGGCGAAGGTCTAACAATATCAACTTCCCTCAATGAGATAACAGCAATCCCATATTATGCCTGGGCCAATCGCGGCGAAGGAGAAATGCGGGTTTGGGTTCCCCGTAAAGTGACAGATATCCGTATTTTATCAAAATGATCAAAATGATTGATATTCAGTTCACAAAAAATCCGTCGGTTCCAAAATACCGACAAATTATTGATGCTATTCAGTTGAAAATAAAAACCGGAGAACTGAGGAAGGGTGATAAAATTCCTTCATTAAACATGCTTTGCAGGCAATACAGCTTATCGCAGGACACAGTACTTACAGCCTATAATGAACTGAAATCCAAAGGCATAATCACTTCACAGGTTGGAAAAGGGTATTTTATTCAAAATGAAACTACAGACTACAAGCACAAGGTTCTGCTGGTTTTTGATCGTCTGACTGCGTACAAAGAAGAACTTTATGATTCGTTTAAACAGACATTGAGAAAAAATGGAAGCGAACAGATTTTCTTTCACCACAATAACCTGAAGATGTTTCAGACTATCATCGAAGGGGCGATTGGTGACTATTCTGAATATGTAATTATGCCCGTTGATCAGCCTGCTGCA
>CAIOOC010000431.1 GCA_903859795.1 uncultured Bacteroidia bacterium | reverse complement strand
TCATTAATTTGATAAGTTCTTTTAAAAAATCCAATTTCATAAGAATTTAAAGAAAGCAGAATCAGAAACTTATCCTCCATTGATTAAAGTTATCAATAAGTGAGAAGCATAAAATGAAAAGTAATCATATCAGTTCCAATTACTATTCGACTTTTGAAGCATTAGTTTAGTCTGCAAAATTTCGTATTTTAGTATGAAATTAGACTTGATTATTTGTCATTATTAATCGTTAAGGAAACTTGTTTATTGACATGAACAGATATAGAACAAAAAATTACCAAATAGTTGAAGACTGGAATAATCGCATAGTTGTATTTTGTAGTTTGGGGGTTGCAGGAATTGGAGGGGTTACTTTAATCTTATGGCTTTTGGGTACCTATGATTCGATGAATCCCTACAAACACTATGTTCCTATGGTAGATGAGGCAGCCTTTGGCTTTTTAATCTTTGGAATTGTCCTTGCTATATTGAGTAGTAGTATTAATAACCACAAATTGCGTAACTATTTTGTATTTCTTGTTCTTCTTTTAATGCTTATTGGTTTGCTGTGTATTATTGATTATGCCACGGGCTATAGCTATGGCCTAAGTAATTTTCTGGGAAGAAAACATTTGATGATTGACAATATTCAGACCGGAAGGATGTCCTTGATCACGGGGATTTGTTTTATTACTGAATCTATTGCATTACTCTTTATTATTGGGAACGCAAAACAGTATTCGGTGATTTTTAGTATCTTAAGTTTACTGATTGGATATGTTATTGTTGTTGGGTATGTTTATAAAGTCCCAATACTCTCTGAGGGTAATATAACACCTGCCTTACTCCCTTCAATTTTATTTGTCTTTTCAGCAATTGGCCTTATCTGTGCTGCGGGTGCGGATACTTATCCGGTAAAATGTATTATAGGACAATCTGTCAGAGACCGATTGCTCCGAATTTTTATACCAGCGATTTTTATTTTATCACAGATGCAGAGCTTCATCTTATCACGCTACTCCGGAAAATATGACAGCTCATATGCCCTGACAAATGGAGTCTCAAGTATTTGTTTGCTTGTAATTTCCGGGGTCATAATATTTTTGATATCCAAGGCAATAGGTACTTCTATTGATAAGAATATGTCTGCAAGAGAAAAAGCAGAACAAGTATTACAGGAGAGAGAAGAACAATACCGGTTACTCTTAGAAAACATGAATGATTTGGTTTGCGAGATTGACCTGGATGGCTGCTACACATTTGTCAATGAAAATTATCTTGACACTCTGGGATATCATCCAAAGGAATTATTAGGAACAAAAGCGTCAGATTTAATGCATCCAAATGATTCTAAAATCAGTTCTAAAAAATTTCAACATCTTTTAGCATCATTGGAACCATCTTTGGATATTTGGCGGTTTAGGCATAAAAATGGAGAATACCGTCTTATTGAGTCAAAGGGAAAGGTTTATTTGAATGCTAAGAATGAGAAGCGCAATGTAATCATATCCAGGGATATCACGGATAAAATGAGAGTTGAAGAAGAATTAATTGATGCTAAAGAAAAAGCTGAAGAGAGCGACAGACTTAAATCAGCCTTCCTTGCGAACATGAGCCATGAAATCCGGACCCCGATGAATGGCATCATTGGGTTTGCTGAGCTGTTAAAGGAACCCAAATTAACAAATGATGAACAGCAGGAGTTTATCTCCATGATCGAGAGTAGCGGGAAACGGATGCTTAATCTTATCAACGATATTGTTGATATTTCAAGAATTGATTCGGGACAGATAAGTCTTCATGTTGAAGAATCAAATATTAATGAACTGATTGAATATATTTATAACTTTTTTAAGCCTGAGGTCACCGATAAAGGGATGAATTTGATTCACAAAATCAGTTTGCCAAATAATCAATTCATTATTCCAACTGATAAGGAAAAACTCTTTGCGATACTCTCCAATCTCGTAAAAAATGCTATAAAATACAGTGATCGTGGCACAATTGAATTTGGATATGAGTTCAAAGGGAACTATATCGAGTTTTTTGTAAAAGACCAGGGAATTGGGATTCCAAAGGAAAGGCAGAAAGCCATATTTGAACGTTTTATTCAAGCTGATATTGGGGATAAACGAGCTTATGAAGGAGCAGGATTAGGGCTTGCTATCAGCAAAAGTTATGTTGAAATGTTAGGCGGAAAAATTTGGGTGGAGAGTGTTTTTGGTGAAGGAGCGGTATTTTATTTTACACTTCCATATAATAAGCAGTTATTAGATCCTACAATTGACAGCAATCACAATGTTGAAAATGTCAGCGAATTACCTTTAAGAAAATTAAAAGTACTAATTGCCGAAGATGACCAAATTTCAGAACGATTAATCTCACTTTTAATCAAGGATTTATGTGAAGAGATCTTGGTTGTTGGAACCGGATTGGCAGCAGTTGAAACATGCAGGGATAATTCTGATATAGATTTGGTGCTTATGGATATTCGAATGCCTGAAATGGGAGGATACGAAGCATCCCGTCTAATAAGGTCATTTAATAAAGATGTCATAATTATTGCCCAATCGGCATATGTGCTTTCAGGAGATCGCAAAAAAGCTATTGAAGCCGGATGTAATGATTATATTACCAAACCGATTAATAGTAAGGCGTTAATGGATCTTTTAATCAAGTATTTCAGGAGTTATACAAAGCTCATCTGAAGGCCTAAATTTAATTTGAATAGCGCTATATATAATCTGCGATAAGGTTTTATTGGTTTGTTAAACCAAAGATGTTATTGTATATTTCCAGCCTGTAATAAAAAACAAGGGTCAGACCTTTCGGTCTAACCCTTTGATTTTCAATCCGTCGGGGTGACAAGATTAATTATAAACATTATATAATTGATAATCAGTATATAAATAATTTACCACTTCATATATTTTCATAGTTATTTTACCACTATATTTTGTCTATATTATTATATTACATATATTTGTGGACTATATAAAATATAAGAATAGACTTTTACCACTATGAAAAATATTACGTCCCACAATGGTACATACGGTTCTATTTCAGACCGCACAAAACCAAGTGTTAGAAAAATGATTTTGCATAGGACTGACAAGCTGGGACTAACAAAAGTAATGATAGAAGTGCTTTGGTATAAAAATTCGGATAATAGTTCGACATTTCGACGAATAAGTACAGATGTGTGGATAAATCCAAAGTCTTGGAATAAAAAGAAACAGGAGGTACAAAATGATCCGGATGTCGAATTAAAAAATACAAAAATTGATAAGGTATTTACTGCTGTCAAAACATACATCAATTCAAAGGGTCTACAAACAGGTAAAGAAGTTTATTATGAAGGTCTAAATTTAAATAGTTTACGTGATTTATTCCCATCTAATCAGTTTAATAGAAAATCTTTATTTGATTACATTGAAGATTATCGTACTTTCCGAAAAGGGCAAAATACACCTTATGGTACTTATAAAGAATTTAAAACAATGCAAAATCGAATCCTGAACTTTGATGCGTATCGTGGACAAAAAACATATTTTGAAAATATAGATATTAGATGGTCAGATGATTTTGAACATTTTCTTAGAAATATTGCTGAAAATAAGGACAAAAAAGGCTACAAGGATGGTACAATTGAGAAGACTTATACAATTCTTATCACCGTCCTTAACCACTTCTATGATAGACGAAAGAGTTATTTTATAAATAACCTTACCGATGATTTCAGAATGACTGGCAGGAATGGCTTTAAACGTGGAACGAAAAGTGTTAATGAAGCCAATCCTTTGAATAAAGAGCAATTAGATGCCTTAAGAAAGCATGTGTTTGATGAAAAGCATATCGAATCAATCAAGGATAGATTCCTGTGGCAGTGCTTTACAGGATTACGGTACGGAGATGCGTTTAAAATTACTGCCGATAATATTAAGAACGATTGGTTGTATCTAATGCCAACTAAGACACAGAAGCATCGCATCAAGGTTGAACAACCTTTGAATCCTTTTGCATTGGCACTTCTCCAGCGGTATAATTTTGACATGACCAAGCTGTCCATAACGAATCAAGCATACAACCGGGAACTGAAAGATCTATTTGCTATTATGCAGACTAAGTACCCAGCCTTAAATTTTAATGATGATTATGGCTCTCATTGTGGTAGGGATACGTTTATTTCTGAGTGTGTACAAAACGGTGTAGATTGGAAAACTATTTTACTTTGGGTTGGTCAATCATCCTACACTATCATGCACCGTTATATCAAAGTCACAGACAGTTATCAGCAAGATCAGATGAAAAAGGCATTTGGAAAGGTTCCTCCTAAAAAGAATAACCGTAAAAATGATTAAATGGCTCTCGATCTTTTTGAAAACATTTTTTAGATTTTTTTCAGACCCTTTATCGTACCCAGAGTCAATATTTTTTCTGGAAATTTTTTATCCCTCGTATTTTGCTTCTGTCCCACCACTGCCAGTAAAATCAGGTGAGGAGGGGAGTACATCAGGCGGGGGGATACCCTAAACTGGTTAATAAAAACAGAAAAAAGCAATATAAAATTCCAAATATAAAGCATAAGATTCATACGCATAAGGTCCCTGGAATATTCATCTGTCTTTCCATGCAGAATATCAGTGAGTTATGAGGATGGAATTTCATAACTCATTGATATTTGTCTAAATCTTAACAAATAGGAATTAATCTATCTCTTAATACATTTTTCAGGTGTATGTTATATGTTATTTAGAGGTTCCCTGGAATCTAAGATCAGCGAAGCTATTTGCCATGAGAATATATTTGCTTCGCAGATTTCCTCTTCTTTCTTATTCATTCTGGTTTGTGATTTCTCAACTACGGCTATTTCATCACTCATTAATGAAGTTATAACATTATAATAGGTTTTGAATTTCCCATTTTAATTTCCTTTTTGAAAAGTAATAGAAATTTTAAAAACCCATGGGTGTCCTCAAGAGTTTAGTCAGAAGCAGGAGCGAAATTAATAAGAGCCATTTTGTAACAATGAGAATTCCGGCAAGAAATGAATTCTTTAATATGTGTCTGAACGGTTTTGGTCGTCTTAATATAGAAGTTTGATTTTATTTAGCTCAAACTATTTAATCGAAAAAGTATATTGATGGCGTTTAAAAGCTATTTGTCCTTAATCAATTTCTAAATCATGATGAATTATTTACTGAATAAATTGTCAATACTGTTGTACTTTATTTTTATTGCAATTTCAGCTTCACCTCAACAAGGAAAAGACTCAGGTGATAACCAGATAGTGCGCATGAAAGATGACTACCAAAAATGGATTGCAACACAGAAACAACATGAATTACTTGTGGAGTTCGATCCGAATGCCGAGGCAATCGATTTAAAGGATCCGCGTTTTTCCTGGGTTGTACCTCTGGATGGCCGAAAACGAATGCAGTCAGCGTATCAGTTGCAGGTTGCAACCACCAATGAGCTGTTGAAATCTGGGAAACCTGATATGTGGGATTCCGGAGTAATATCTTCAGGACAATCGATACAGGTAACCTACAAAGGCCGTCCGCTGCAGTCCAAAAGTGAATATTTCTGGCGCGTAAGGGTTCGTGACGAGTCGGGCAACTTTCACCCCTACAGTAGCACGGTAAGATTCTGCACAGCGCTCCTTTCAGCCTTAGATTGGAAAGCGTATTGGATCGGTCGTTGCCGCGCTGACGAAAAGGTACCAGACGTGGGTCTAAGGATTCCTGATGTTAAGCAGGTTAAGGCTGACCTTTGGTCGCCACTTTTCCGAAAAGAATTCATGATTGATCGCCCCATACGATTTGCACGACTGTTTGTTACAGGTCTTGGCGTTTATGAAGCACGTTTAAACGGTAGAAGAGTTGGAAACCGGGTTCTAACTCCTTCAAAGACGGACTACAAACAGCGTATTCTTTATGATTCCTATGATGTGAGCCAGGAACTCAAGTCAGGGAAGAACGCCATTGGGGTAATGCTTGGAAACGGCTGGTTTAACACTCCACAGAAATGGTGGGGCTGGCGAATGCCTTGGTACGGCTCTTCGCGACTCCTTCTTCAGCTGGAGATCTTATTTGCGGATGGTACATCTGCACTGATAATCTCAGACGAAACCTGGAAGTCCAGCCTTGGACCGGTCACCTTTAGCTGTATCTATGATGGCGAAGATTATGATTCCAGGCTCGAACAACCCGGATGGGATCAAATAGGATTCGATGATAGTAAATGGCAAAGCGCAAATGTCGTTCAATCTCCGGGTGGGATTTTGGCATCAGCTATGTTGCAACCTCAGATTTCGACTGAAACAATACATCCAATCGCTGTTAAGGATCTGAAACGCGGAGTTTACATCTTCGATATGGGTTGCAACTTTGCGGGTTGGGCACTTCTTCGGGTCAAAGGGTCTGCAGGGAGTACAGTGAAATTACGCTATTCCGAAGCAATCATGCCTGACGGTACACTTGATCGCAACTCACTGGGGCCGATCCGCGCTGAAGACAATTATATTCTTAACGGGCAAGGCGAGGAGGTTTATGAACCGCACTTCACTTCTCATGGATTTCAGTACGTTGAGGTCACCGGATATCCTGGTGTACCGACTCTGAGCGATTTGGAGGGAAAGTTTATCCACAACGCTATAAATCCGGCTGGCTTCTTTGAGTGTGGGAATGACATGATAAACCGAATCCATTTGTGTACTGTTCAGTCGCAAAGATCCAATCTTCAGATGGGTGTTCCCACAGACAGTCCCCAACGGGCTGAACGTCTTGGATGGGCGGGTGATGCCGTGCTTAGCGCACAGGAAGCAATGCTCAACCTCGACATGCCCCGCCTCTATACAAAGTGGATATGGGATTTTCAGGCTCAGCAGGTATCAACTGGAGTTGTTGGGTTCATAATACCTCACCCCCAATCCGGACTCCAGGAGGACCTGGTATGGAGTACTGCATATGTTCTGATTCCCTGGTGGCAGTATTTACAGTATGGAGACAGACGCATTCTAGAGGATCACTATACATCGCTTGTGCGATACATGGACTACCTGGCTGCTCATGGAGAGACAGATGTCGCACCCCGTCCTTCTGATAAAGTTTTCCTTGAATTTCCTCGTGAAAAGCCACTTCATCCAGGCTATTTACAGACCTCTGTTTGGGGTGATCATTTATCGCTGGACGAAGGGTTTCGGGGAAACAGTAATCTGCCGCTGTCCATTACATCTGCTTTCTACTATCATGAAATACGTATTATGTCCAGGATCGCCGGAGTTTTAGGCAAAAAAGGAGATGCGCAAAAATACAACGATATTGCCGTAAAGATCCGACAAGCTTTCAACAGTAAGTTCTTTAACGCTGCGAAGAACAGTTATGATGACGGCTCACAGGCTCCGCAGGCGTTTGCCCTTAATTTCGGACTCGTCCCGGAAGGTCATGAAAGCGGAGTATTGCAAACACTTCTGGATGAAATTTTTAAGAAACATAAAGGACATTTGACCACAGGATATCCTGGTACAAAATCGTTGATCGAGGCACTAACCGAAGCTGGAAGACCTGATGTTGTATGGCAGCTCGCGCTGATCGAAGGATTTCCGGGTTGGAGCGATATGTTGCGGGGACGGACAACTGTCGTAGAAAGTTGGAATGGGGGATCTTTAAACCATATTGTTCTCACCGCGGCACTCGACAGATGGTTCTACACAACCCTGGCAGGTATTCAAATTGACGAGACGAAACCAGCATTCGCAAACATTGTCATCAAACCTTATGTACCAAAGGATCTTGACCGGGTGTCCGCCTGGATCAATACTATCCGCGGACGGGTAGAATCTTCCTGGAAGGTTCAAAATAAAATTCTAACGATGGAAGTTACGATTCCAGCCAATGCCAACGCTATAGTACATATCCCTTCAACGAATATAAAGGATATCAAAGAGAGTGGACTTCCTGCATTAAAAGCAGCAGGAATTGCATTTACCGGCCTGCTGAGTGAGCATGCCACTTTCAGGATTGGTTCAGGCCACTATATCTTTACCTGCCCGTTAGTCCGATAAAAATGGAGGTAAAAACAAATAATAATACAGAATCCAAAACGAAACCCATGAGATTGATTATTTTACTGACCTTGCTGGCTAATCTAAGCCTGAATCTTACAGCTCAGGATTCCGGGTTGCCCGAAATCCTGAAAGAGACTCCTCAGCAGCATGCTGCACGAATGACCTGGTGGCATGATGCGAAATTCGGGATGTTTATTCACTGGGGATTGTATTCTATTCCCGGCAGAGGTGAATGGGTACAATGGAATGAACAAATCCCCGTTGACGAATATGCAAAACTGGCTGATCAGTTCAAACCAGAAAAATATGATCCTGAAGCGTGGGCTTCGCTGGCAAAAGAGGCTGGCATGAAGTATATGGTTTTCACAACCCGGCATCACGATGGGTTTTGCCTTTGGGATAGCAAATCGAGCTACCAGGATTTTACCATTATGAATACCCCTGCAAAATTCGATGCCGTTGATAATTATACAAAGGCATGCCGGAAATATGGACTTGGAGTTGGTTTGTACTATTCAGTACTTGACTGGCGCTTTCCTGGTTACTTCTTTCCACAGCTTTACCGCGACAATGCAGAGAAAATGAAGGCACAAACCTATAATCAGGTCAGAGAGTTGCTTACTAATTATGGTAAGATAGACATTGTGTGGTGGGATGGCGGAGGTGATGATTACCTCTCTTTCGGATGTGAAACCCGGGGAACTGAGTTAAGAAAACGCGACCTTAAATGGCCAATGGAAATACATTTTGCTGGGAAACCCCTTTGGGAAGGGAACAAGCTTAATGCGATGGTCAGGGAGCTGCAACCACAGATCATCATAAACGACCGTACTAAATATTCAAAAGAACCCGAGTGGACCGGCGATTTTACAACTCCCGAGGGATTGATCGGAAAGTACAATACAGAGCGCGATTGGGAAACTTGCGATGTTCTTGCAGGAAACTGGGGATGGCAACCTGGTATGAAACCGCAATCACTGGAATATATAATTAATACAATGGTCAAAGTAGTCACAGGTGATGGAAATTACCTGCTGAATGTCGGTCCCCGTCCCGACGGTTCCATTGAACCCGAACAGGTAGCTCGACTGAAAGAAGTTGGAAAATGGATGGAGAAATATGGTGAATCCATTTATAACACAAGAGGCGGCCCATTTGTTAACGACAAATGGGGAGGCTTTACTCATAAAGACAATATCATTTATGTTCATGTTCTCGATTGGTCAAAAATGCCTGAAATGTTACCGGCAGTTAAGCGAAAAATCAGAAAAGCAAGTTGTCTTTCAGGAGGGAAGGTCAGTTTCATCCAAAGTCCTGACGGCCTGAAAGTTTCATTTTCCGGAAAGTCTACGGATCAGATTGATACCATTATAAAACTTGAACTAGACAATAAATAAAGCGATTTTATTTAATCAGGGTAGTGAAAATACTTTCAGAATTTATACCCTACCACTTCATGCGATTTTTGGAGGAAGTTATAATACTACGATTTAATATAGGAAGAAGAGATGCATTTCAAAAACATAAAATTATTTGCGGTAACACTTTTTTGCATAGGACTAATTGGAGTACAATGTAAAAGCACTCAAAAGAAGCAGACTTTAAAAGACATAGAAGGAAATATTTATCAGACGATTACCATCGGAACCCAGTTTTGGATGGCGCAGAATCTAAGAACCACCAAATATAATGATGGAACTGCAATACCCCTGGTTACAGATAATCGGACTTGGGGAGCATTAGCTACCCCAGGCTATTGCTGGTACAATAATGATGCCGCAACTTTTAAGTCTGCTTATGGAGCAATCTATAACTGGTACACGGTTAATAATGAGAAGTTATGCCCGGCAGGGTGGCATGTACCCACTTATTATGAATGGGGCACACTGACAACCTATTTGGGTGTTGCACCTGGATTCGCGGATAGTCTTGCCAGACGAAAAGTAAAAGAAACGTACACAACCAACTGGATTAACCCCAACGACGGCTCAATAAATAAAAGTGGTTTTATATTTCATCAGGGAGGCTACAGAAACGATGACGGTTCATTTAGCCCGATTGGTGATTATTGTCGGTGGTGGATGTCAGGCGAGTGGAATATTAGCACGGTATGGGGCCCATTTATCACATATGGCTATAGCGGCGGCGTAAATAGCTTTGTCGGGATGCGGCAAGGATTTTCCGTCCGATGCATTAAGAATTGAAGTCCTATGAGTCTATCAATCAATGTTCCGATTAATAGGATACGCTGAATTCAATTACTAAGATGAATTATTAAATAATCTATTTATAATCAATATCATGAAGAAACAAATTAGAGAGAGAGTACAAGCCGGATTTTGGATTAAAGTTGTTAGAGTATTAACAATTCTTGTCTTTGTAGTTTTTAGTATTCAATCTTCACCTGCAGCTTCCTGGAATCAGGGATCCAGATTTGGAGGAGTTCAGATTGGAACCATTACGTATAGTTATCGAAGTATGAAGGACCAATCACTCCATGCTTATCTGAACTATGTGACTCAATCGTCAATAAGCTCAGTAGAGTTAATGGGTGACATTGTCGAACAATATGCAGGTATTCCCCAGGGAAATGACCCACTGGTTATTCGTAAATGGCGCAGCACTGTTTCTATGAATAAATTCAAAGAGATCCGTAAAATGTTTAATGATAAGGGGATAAAAATTAATATTTTGAAATTAGGGGATTGGAAATGGTCGGATGAAGAAATTGATTATGCTTTTAACGCAGCCAATACATTAGGAGCAAAAGGAATAACCACTGAGATTTCAGAAGAAGCTGCAAAACGGATGGAACCATTTGCAGAAAAACACAATCTCTTTTTGATCTTCCACAATCACGGCCAACCGGGCGATCCTAATTTTAGCTTTGATAAAGTTCTGGCTCTTGGCCCTAAACTTATGCTAAATCTGGATTGTGGTCACTATTTTGGGGCTACCGGAATAGATCCCACAGTGTTGATTGAAAGACTTCACAACCGAATTGTCAGCCTTCATTTAAAAGATAAAACCGGGCCACACGCCGCAGATCCAAATAAAAATGAATCATGGGGGCAAGGGGAGACTCCGCTTACGAAAATTCTTCAATTGATCCAAAAGAAGAAATGGCCGATAACCTGCGATGTAGAACTTGAATACACTATTCCTGAGGGATCGGATGCTCTAAGAGAGGTGATCAAATGTGTTGAGTATTGTCGCGCGGCTCTTTTACCAAAAAAATAGTTAAAGGAGGTGCAAGTGAGCATATCTATCTTTGTACAGTTCCTTTTTGTTCCTAAATTCTTTATTAATTTTAAGAGTAGACTGAGAATGAAAAGTGATCAAAATAGATAATAAATA
>CAIOOC010000430.1 GCA_903859795.1 uncultured Bacteroidia bacterium | reverse complement strand
CTACCGACCATAAACGAATCGGACTCCTTTATTTTTATACTATTGTTACTTTCTTTCTGACTGCAGCGGTTTTGGGATTGCTGATGAAGATTGAGAAAGTAGCTCCTGGTGAAACAATAATGACAGCCCAGACCTACAATGCCATGTTTACACTGCATGGGGTCATTATGATTTTCATTGTTGTAATTCCCGGACTTGCTGCTGTTTTTGGCAATATCCTGCTACCGATTATGATCGGGGCTAAGGACGTGGCTTTTCCGAAGCTTAACCTTTTCTCTTATTATGTATATCTTACCGGTGCCTGCCTTGGACTTTATTCTCAATTTGCCCATGGCCATTCACCCGATACAGGCTGGACATTTTATGTACCCTATAGCGCTGAGGCCTCTTCGAATGTGGTAATTGCGCTTACTGCAGCTTTTACGCTCGGGTTTGCCTCAATCCTTACGGGTTTGAATTTTATTGTAACCATTCATACGATGCGTGCTCCGGGAATGACCTGGTTTAGAATGCCGCTATTCCCATGGTCGCTTTATGCCACTGCCTGGATTCAATTACTTGCTACGCCTGTTGTGGGAATTACACTGTTAATGGTTATCGCAGAACGAACGTTGCATGTCGGGTTTTTTGATCCAAGGCTCGGAGGTGATCCGGTCCTGTACCAGCACCTTTTTTGGATCTATTCACATCCGGCCGTCTATGTGATGATCTTACCTGCTATGGGGGTTGTTACTGAGATATTCCCGACCTTTAGTCAGAAACCAGTCTTCGGTTACGTCCCGATTGCGATGTCAAGTCTTGCCATTGCCCTTGTCGGCTATTTTGTGTGGGGGCACCATATGTTCACATCGGGGATGAGTTACGAATCGCGATGGTTTTTTTCCCTGCTTACATTTCTTGTAGCTATTCCGAGTGCAATAAAGGTATTTAACTGGCTTTCTACGATGTATGGCGGCTCTGTCGATCTGCAACCTCCATTGTTGTATGCAATCTCATTTATTTTTCTATTCACCATCGGAGGATTTACAGGACTGACTCTTGGGTCTGTTGCTACCGATATACAGGTACATAATACCGATTTTGTGGTGGCCCATTTCCATTATATTATCTTTGGAGGGATGGGTTTCGGTTTCTTTGCCGGGATTCATTACTGGTTTCCTAAAATCTATGGCCGGTTGTACAACATCAGATGGGCCAATATCGGATGGGGAATACTTTTTACCGGATTCAACCTGACCTATTTCCCGATGTTCATTATGGGAATCCAGGGTATGCCACGCCGCTATTTCGATTATGATCCTAAATTTCAATTGGGCCAGACAATCTCTACTATTGGAGCAGTAATCATGTTTACAGGATTGATCACGATGATTTCCAATTTAATTTACCATTCACAGAAAGGTAAAATTGCCCCTGCAAATCCATGGCATGGCGTAACGCTCGAATGGCAGATCCCTTCACCACCACCTCATGAAAATTTTGATGAGGTACCTGTGATAACGCGTGATCCTTATGTTTTTGATAATCCATATACGAAATAAACCAGAAGACTAATTAACAATCAGATATATGTCAACAACTGAACATACTGTACACAGCGAATATATTGACAGCGATACCGGTAAAATGGGAATGTGGTTATTCCTTTTCACTGAGCTGTTCCTGTTTGGAGGGCTCTTCATTGTTTATGCCGTTATGAGGTCCAAATACGGAGAAGATTTTCATCATGCAGCCATGGAACTAAATGCATTCATCGGGGCGACAAATACTGTTGTCTTGCTTGTGAGCAGTATGACAGTGGCGATGTCACTGACTGCAATACAAAGGAACCAGACTAATCTCGCCATGGGTTTGATATTCTGTACACTGCTTTTGGCTGGTGTCTTTATGATGAATAAGTACTTCGAATACGGTCATAAATTTGAACTCCATCTTTATCCGGGTTCCGATGTGATGCGAAATCTTCCTCACGGCGAGATCATGTTTTTTGGTCTTTACTTTCTGATGACTGGGTTACACCTTTTCCATGTATTGGTAGGAGGAATACTGTTAACCATTATTCTGTTAAAGATTAAGTCCGGGAGAATCAATCAGGAGCATTTTTTATTGCATGAAAACGGTGCCCTTTACTGGCATTTGGTCGATTTGATCTGGATTTTTCTTTTCCCGTTATTATACCTGATAACCTAGGTTTTATATTATCTATTTTATACGATGATTATTATCTTG
>CAIOOC010000429.1 GCA_903859795.1 uncultured Bacteroidia bacterium | reverse complement strand
TATATTTAATGCATCATAATATATTTAATTTGAAGTCTTAATAAGGGATTATCAGTTTCTAATTAATGGTTAAATTGTAGAATTATGGTAAAGAGAGGAAATTCCAAATGTGACAAAAAATCTTAAACTCAAGGCGACGAACCAGTGAAATCCGATGAACGAGCGAGCTCGTGATGTAACTTTATCAGGTAATATAGTCTTTAATATCACCCTGTTTGATCTGAGAATATTAGTGAAAAAATTGATAAAAATTTTATACTAATGGCAGCAAATAATGATATATTTTCGAATAGTTGGGTTGAATTGATCCTTGGAGCGCGGAATCATGAATATGGAGCATATGAACTTAGGATAAATTCGTACAAACGGCAATTTTGGGCTTTGATGTGGGCAACAATCTTTTTCGTAATTGTTGTTTTATTTCCTGCCTTGCTGAAACAGATAATTCCCGAGACGAAAGAAAAGGAGGTATCAGTCAGAGTAATGACGGACATAAAACTCGATAAGCCAAAAGAAGCCATCTCTATTAAAGAACTTCCACCACCACCACCGATACGGAATACGATTAAGTTCACCCCCCCAGTAATTAAGCCCGATGAACAGGTTCAGGACGAACAGTTGCCCATTCTCCAAAAGGAAGCAGTGGAAGCAAAAGCCGCAATCAGTAACGTTACCTTTGAAAAAGGGACTGACGATGTGACTGCTCCAATAGCGACTGCCAATGTAAAGTCTGATATTACAGAGGAACCGGAAAAGCCTTTTATAATTGTTGAGCAAATGCCCCAATATCCCGGTGGTGAAAAAGAGATGATGAGATTTATTAAGAATAATCTGCGATACCCTACTTCAGCAATCGAAGCTGGAATATCGGGAACAGTCACAGTGAATTTTGTTGTAGACAGACAAGGTAAGATAACCCGAATTAAGGTAATTAGAGGCATTGGGGGAGGATGTGATGAGGAAGCGGTGCGTATTCTGGAGAAAATGCCTGCCTGGAGCCCGGGTAAACAGGGAGGAATGACTGTTTTAGTTAGTTATACGGTACCATTCAAATTCATCTTGCAATAATTTCAGTTTTATTTGTATCTTTTAAATAGCCGTAAAACCCTTAAAATAGCTGATATATTGATAATTGTTGAGGTCTATTGAATGTTAAAATATGTTAATATTTGATATTTCAGGTATTTTTGTTTTGCCCCCCCGATGTGAATTGAATTGGATTATTAATTTTGTCCACGAATTAGAAGCTTAGATCTCTTTTTAAACTTTCTAAGATACTGGAACCGATCTTATTTATTTGGTGTAAATTTGATCCGCCAACAGCTCTGGGTTTATCATGCAGGGCATCTGATATGTAGGTTTCTGTTTTGTAGATGTTGAAAGGAGATTTAAATTTTTTAATAATTTAATTATCAGCTATTGGTCTCGATGTTTTAAAAAGCAAAAAGCAAATAGTTGGTTTGTGTTATTTAATTTCAATAATACAGCGAATAATTTTTTCTCAAGCATTTCTTAAACTTTTATTTAAACACTTAGTAATCATTAAAGTATGAAATCACAAAATGGATTTTTAAAATTTCAAAGAGCTTTTTCGGCATTGGTCATTCCGGTTTCGTTTGTTATTGCGGAACTTGTATTTAAGTTGATCATGGGTGACAACGGCCATTTCCAGGGAAATAATTCGGCTAATGCCCCAATCCCCGGTGATTTTCTTGGCGTTATTTATAAAGGTGGATTTATTGTGCCTGTAATTATGACGTTGTTATTAACTGTACTTTCGTTCTCATTGGAGCGTTATTTCACCATTAATAAAGCTGGTGGTAAGGGGTCTGCAGTTAAATTTGTAGAGACAATCAAAGGATGTCTTGCCAAGAATGACATTAGTGGCGCAATTGCTGAATGTGACCGTTTTCAGGGTTCGATTGCAAGTGTTTCTAAAGCAGCTCTTATTAAATATCAGATGCTTGAAAAAGATACTACAATGACCAAGGAACAGAAATTACTTGATATTACCAAAAACATTGAAGAGGCAACATCTCTCGAACTTCCAAGTCTGGAACAGAATCTTCCTGTATTGGCAACGATCTCTTCTGTTGCAACAATGATGGGACTATTGGGAACTGTGCTTGGGATGATCCGCTCATTTGCTGCTATGGCCAATGCTGGTGCTCCGGACTCTGTTGCTTTATCAACAGGTATTTCGGAAGCTCTTATTAATACAGCCTTTGGTATTGGAACTGGTGCACTTGCAGTTGTAATGTACAACTTCTACACAACCAAAATTGACAAACTGACCTATTCTATTGACGAAGCAGGTTACAGTATCGTTCAGACATTTGCTTCCAAGCACTAAGATAAATAGACATATTTTGTAATTATGCCAAAAGTTAAAATAAAAAGGAAGAGCACGGCTATTGATATGACCGCAATGTGCGACGTTGCGTTCTTATTATTGACCTTCTTTATGCTCACCTCCAATTTTACGCAGAAGGAACCGGTTGCGGTTAATACCCCTTCCTCAATCTCAGAGATAAAGATACCAGACCGTAATATCATCTCCATTCTTGTAGATGCGAAAGGGAAAGTATTTTTTGGAGCTGACGGACAGGAGAACCGGGTTCAAATGCTTACCAAAATGGGAGCTGCCTATAACCTGACTTTTACACCTGCTGAATTAAAGGAATTCAGTTTGGTGAACAAGTTTGGAGTTCCTATTACGATGATGAAATCCTATTTGGCTTTGAAATCTGAAGAGCGGGATTTGCCTCAGAATGCGCTGGGTATCCCATGCGACTCTTTGGATAACCAGTTTAAGAGCTGGGTTAGCGTTGCAAAAGGGATTAACAGGGAATACCGGATCGCGATCAAGGCTGATCAAGCTACTTCTTATCCGGTTATTAAAAAGTTAATGGGTAGTTTGCAGGACATCAATGAGAACAGGTATAACCTTCTCACAAGTCTGAAAAGCGTACCCGATTATGAATAATTGTAAACTTTAAATTCATGTCTGAAGTAGCTGCGGAAACGCAAGTAAAACAAAAAGGCAAAACCAAGAAAATGTCAACTCGGGTAGACTTTACCCCCATGGTTGACCTCGGTTTTTTGCTCATTACATTTTTCATGTTGGCAACCACCCTTAGTAAGCCTCAGACAATGGAGATCGCCATGCCTTCCAAAGAGAAGGTAACAGAGGAGGATCAAACCAAAATCAAGGCTTCACGAGCTGTAACAATACTGCTTGGAAAAGAGAATAAGGTTT
>CAIOOC010000428.1 GCA_903859795.1 uncultured Bacteroidia bacterium | reverse complement strand
CATTCATGTTATTCTGCCGTTTATAACTCAGATTATCAGCATAATGACGAACAAGGTGAAACCCTAATCCCTGGAATGATATTTCATCTAAAGGGGCATTAATATCAATTTTCGGTATAAGTGTGGGATCAAATTCATCATTGTAGTCTTTAATAAAAACAGTTATAAGTCCTGAACTGATAATCAGATTAATATAAATAGTATTATCCGGCGAATCTTCTTTCTGATGATTGATAGTAGATAAAAAAACCTCTTCAATAATGAGATTCAGTTCAAAAATGGTTTCTATCGGGATATCGTATCTAATCAAATCTTCAAGAATGACTGCCAATTTGTTCAGTTCAAAAATATCACCCTTTAATTCGATATTTACCCTTTTTGTTTCATGAGGTTTAGTGACTATTCTCTTTAATTGTTTGGTCCTAAAGAATTTCACTGCATAACCTGACAGGATGGTGAAAGCCACAACAGTTAAGAATGTATATAGGATTATCAGATTGTAGGTCATATCTGTTTTGCTACTTCGTTTGAAATGGGAAAAAAGATACCGTAAATTTAATAATATTTTTTCAACCCGTTCCGGGCGAAGCGGTTAGTAATATGCTAGAACCCTACATAAAAATTGGGGGTCAATAATATTTAATCCTTCGGGTTACCTGAACAGGGAGTAAAGCATTTATTAAGAACACTAACCCTTTACATGTACAATAAGATAAAAAAACCGAAGTTATTCAAATAGGAGTTTCCCTTCTCTGTCAACACCTTAACCGTTTTTAACCGGATATTTCCGGATATAAACGGAACTATCCGATTATCATCCGATTGTTTCTGTTGTTCCATTGTAGCTTTGAAGTACTTGAAAAAGTTTAGTACTGAAACACGATTTATTCATTTAAAATCAGTTATTATGACAACAGGAAAAAAGAGCAATCAGCAGAATGTCGATAACATGGAACTCTTAACCGAAAGGGTATCCACCTTTCTGCCCGAATACGATCCGGGCGAAACAAGACTTTCCATTCAGAACCAGAAACAGGTCAAAGCGAGCGGCGATGTGGTTCTATTAGGGGTAACTGCATCCGAAAGCGCCTGTAACAACATCATCTCTGCAAGAACATTAGTATTCAACGCAATTGACCCTCTGGTAACACGAGTGATCAACGCATTGAGGATCTCTGATGTATCGGAACAAACAATTCAGCAGGGTGAATCCATCGTACGCGAAATACGTAATCAGCGGGCCACGGTGATCCCTCCTCCTGAAAACACGGTGGGAGGCATCGAAAACGGAAAACCACAGAGGACAAATAAAATGCACAGTGGTTCTTATAACACCAAAACCGAAAATTTCAGGAGATTAATTGTTTTGCTTAGTACGATCCCTGCCTACAGGCCTAAAGAAACGGAACTGTCTGTCGAATCTCTCAATAATAAACTTGAAGCCTTAAACATGATCAATTCTGCCACCAAAACGGCAGATGCCAGAGCAAATGCAGCCCGGACTCAACGCGATGTTGTTCTCTATACCGCCAAAACGGGTTTGGTGGATATCGCACAGGATTCAAAACTCTATGTCAAGTCTGCATATGGTGCTACAAGTCCCCAGTTTAAGTCAGTCAGCGGCATTTCATTTTCAAGACAAAGATAATCTGTCGATAAAGACAAATTGATTTGTTCTGCTATTCATTCATTTCTAAATATCCATAAGCATAAACCTCCCTGTCGGAATTCTGTTAATCCGGCAGGGAGATTTTTTTCGAGCAGGTCAGACCTGGAAACCGTAAACGAGATTCGTAATCCCGCAAAGGAAACTTATAATCTTGCGAAGGTGTTTGATGTTCTTGTTAAGGACATTTATAATTTCACGGAGGTATTCTATAATCTTGCAAAGGTGTATGATGTTCTTGGGGAGGTCTATTATAATCTTATTAAGGTGTCGGATGTTCTTGCAGAGGACTTTTATAATTTTGTAAAGGTGTTCGATGTTCTCGTAAAGGACATTTATAATTTCACGGAGGTATTCTATAATCTTACAAAGGTATTTGATGTTCTTGCAAGGTTCTATTCAATAAACTTTTTTTGACCTGATCCGATTTTCAAGTGAAGCCTGATTAAAGATAAATACACTATCCCGGACCAGCTGCTGTAAACGTTCAATTTCGGGAACCGTCATTCTTTTCTCCCTGGCCAGGGAGGATTCAGCGGCTCTTCCTGAAGTTGCCCCGGGCATGCCGTACCAGTAGGTAACTGCCGAATAACTAAGCAGATTCCAGTAGTTTCGTATATCTGTTCCAGGGGAGGCTTCCATATCGAAAACCAGCCGGTCAGTAAATGGTATCGCATCAAGAATCCGATTCCGCATACAGACGTTATATCCACTTGGATCTGTCAGATTGCCTACACGGACATTCGATCCGAACGGCATTGAGAATACATCCTTCCCGTTTGGATTAACACCTCCGGCCCAACCGTAATAATCTTCAGTGCCGGTTCCAAAATGGGTCGGGAATTTGCGTTTGAGATCGGATTGATCAATATATATCTTCTCATCTCCTTCACCCCACCACCCTTTTCCGGGAGAGAGAACTGTTAATGCATCCCCTGCCAAAACACCTTTCCCATGGATATTGACAAAATTCATATCGAAAAACTTGTCGCCTGGAAGTACCCCAATTTCTGCGATGTTTACATGAAAATACATGGACCGGTCATCCCATTTGTAATGGCCGACATACAGTTCTACCGAAGCGGTTACTGCATTCTGCTGAAAATTAATCAGCGACAATTGCCCCTTCGAGGCATAGGGCATTACCCAACCTGAGGTCATCGTCCCCTCTTTGGAAACAGTCAGGTTTTTAGTCAGGAACTGATTAATGGTATCTGTGCTGCAAAAGAAATCCCCGACAGGGCACCATATAGTTTGATGTCCGTCAAAACTAATCTTCAGAACTGTTGAGTGAAGGTACTGCATTCCGCCAGGGGATTTAAGACGGATAGTCAGCCTGTTTACCGACCGCTCTCCTTCAGGCAGCGGAATAAGCAGACTATCTCCGGGCCCTATCTGTTGTTCGAAAGATATTCGCGACTCTTCAGTTGCCGGACAAAGTTCCGAAAGATTTTTGGCAGTGGCAGCCAGCTGTGAGCCGGAATGCAGGTATAAATCCTGACTAAATGTTTCAACTTCAGTGCCCGCAGAATATGCCCTGTAATTAATGATATTATAAAATCCTTTATCGTCGAGTGTTATTTTGCAACTCTTTGAGAATGGGATCGGAAGGAAACATACTCCGGCACGCGCGGTGTAACTGGCAAAAGGCGGTTTTATGGTTCCCTTGCCGGTGAGAAGTGCAATGAAATTTTCATCGATTACCGGCTGTTTATTTCCGTCGAGATATATTTTCACGTGGGGCCCGGTACGGTTGTCGAAACTGTAATAAAAGAAGGGAGTCCACATCCGTGTGATACAGCCTGGTCCTTCGTGTTCCATAATCACATATTCCTTGCTGTTGCCGATGGTCTCTTCCCTGATCCAGCTTACTCCATCGCTATCAGCAAACCAGCCCGGTTTGTCGGGAGAGACCGATTGGCGGTTGTAGCTGCTCGACTGTAACGACTTGTATTCGGGAAAGGGGAAATATGTAATGTCTGTTCTGCCCGCCATCTCCAACAGCAGGGATTTAAAGGTGATTCCGGATGTCCGGGCTTTAACTGTCATCCCGGACAGGATTATAAAAAAAATGGAAAATGTTATTATCGTGAAAATCTTTTTCATAAATCGGTCAGATTTTAAATTCAGTAAAGTCTTCCCGAACTGATCAACTCCCTTTTTACAAGTTCATCATGTATCGCCAGGCAATTTTGGATGTTATAATCGGGTTCGAGGTGATAGGCGATTTGCAGCGGACCACCCTGGTTTTCGAACAGTGTCTTGTCGAGCCAGTCGATTGTGACCGTTTGCGGAACACCCTCCAGCAGAACTTCTAAAGGGGGAAAGACATTAATCTCAAAATCTTTACCCATCGTGATGCGTATTTCACTGACAGATGTTCCCGAACCTGTATCAATAACTTTTAGATTGTGAATATGAGAAACCGGTTCAATAAGGTGATCAGAGATTCCGCAGGAATGGAGGCGGACAGCTCCAAGCCGGTCACCCAACTGGCTTATATACAGAACGACAAACTCTTCGTACAACTCAGCAGAGATCATGGTTCCCGCGCACTCGCCGACATGAACCGATGTCACCTTCAGATTGCCTAATGCAGCAAAATGGCGGATCAGAATCACGTAAGCATCCACAATCCATTGATGGATCGCGTGGGCAAGTTCAGGGTCAGCCAGCATTGTCATCATGATATTGTCACCGGTCAGCTTAAGCGACGTGGTGATAATTCCATGAATCGTTGCACGTCCCGATTGGTCCCAAAAAAACGGGGGAATAATCTGTAGTTCCGGGTGTTTTTCACGCACAAGTGCTATCTGATTTTCAAGATCTTTTATTAACGGGTGATCAAGTATTCCTTCCAACGAAGGAAGTTCCTCTATCGTTGAAATATGCTCCAACGGCCGTCCCAGGACATCTGAATCCTTATCCTCAGAGAACGAAAAGCTCGCTCCCAGGATGGCTGCCAGGATCATATTTGGCTGTATTGCCCCGACCAGAACCTGGTTCTCATTTACAAACTGCGCCTGGATCAGGTTGTCTTCCATATTGTAAATGGCATATTGGGGAAATCGCTCACGCACAAATACGTTTATTTTTTTATCCTGCTCACGCCTGAATACCGGATCGAAATAATACTGGTCTGAAAAGACAAATCCTCCGTGTTTGTTTAGCCATCCTTTCGAAACACTGGCCTGAATTTTTATCATATTAATAATAATTTTGGTGTAGAGACGTTGCATGAAACGTTTCTACACCATATCAATTGCAAAATACGGTTTATTGGTTTCCCATTTCCCTTTTGTAAAATCGGGGAATGGAACCGGCGCGTTCTTCTCGATGGAAACTCCCGATAATTCCACAATCGCGGTCATTACCGCAGAATCATAAACATCAATCGGTGTCGGACCTTTCGATTTTACAGCATCAATGAACTGCGTAAGCATTACAACGTCAGTTCCGCCATGCGACTGAGCCGAAAGATCGGCATTCCACCATTTATGGTTATATTTCTGTTCATAAGGTTTCCATGTCTCCCATTGGTGGTATTCAGGACTCTTATCCTCTAGATAAAGGGAGCCCTTCTCTTCATCATAAACGCCGAGTGTTCCCTGCAGCAGCCAGCGATTTGAATAGGGTCGCGGCAATTGAAGGTCATAATTGATGACAAGTGTTTTCCCCATCTTCGTTTTCAGAACAGAAGTAACGATATCACCCTGTTGGTAATTCAGATTTGCATTCGGGTGATCATTTCCAAACTTCCGTTTAAAATAGGCATTGATCCCTTTCGATGCCGAGGCGGTTGAATAAATCTCGGTGAAAATATCCCCACGGTTGATGTCCATCCAGCTTATTATCGGGCCAACGCTATGGGTCGGATATTGATCCCGGTTATACTTAAGCAAATAGGCTGCAGGCCATTTTTGTTCACCTGTTTTCTGATCAAAGAACCAATGGTCGATACAATCATGTGAATGTGCGCAATGACAATGGACAATCTCCCCGAACATGCCGAGGCGCTTCATATTCAGCAAAGCAAGGTTATCCTGGCGAAAGCTCCAGTTCTCGAGCATCATGCAGGGGATTCCGGTCTTTTCCGACATCTCTATCAGCTGCCAGGTATGGTCAACAGTGAGGGCTGCAGGGACCTCAATCCCGGGGTAGATTCCGTTTTTCATCGCATGCGATGCTATCGGAGTGTGCGAATCCCAATAGGTCGCAATGATCACACAGTCGAGTTTCTCTTCATTGAGCATCTCCCTGAACGTGGTTTCATCTTTGCACCATATTTTCGGACGGCTTCTTCCTGCCTTTTCGCAAAGTCCTGCTGCATGCTCAGTTTTCGAGCGGTCAAGGTCGCAAACTGCAACAATCTCTGCTCCCGGAATTGTCAGCAGGTTTGTGAGATGACTTGTTCCGCGGTTTCCAGTACCTACAATTCCCACTTTTACGGTTGACTTCATTTCATTGCCAGCAATCAGGGTGTTTGAAAATGCACCTAAAGCCGCTGTTGCAATTGTCCCCTTTTCAATAAAACCTCTTCGTGATAAGTTATTCATAATGTGAAATTAAGATTGTCAGTTTTTATCAATTAAAGCATATGCAGGTTGAGGAACCGGTTTAATCCTCTTCCCAACTTTATAGCCCAGAGCGGCATAATAAAGTAAAAACAGGTAACAGGGTATGACAACCATATAGGCCTGATGGGGATTAATGATATCTGCAAGACGTCCATAGAGTAACGGGAGAAGCGCACCTCCAAGATTACCCATGATTAACAGCGATGATCCGATGCGTGTAAACTTTCCCAGTCCATCAAGGGCAAGGGGCCATACGGATGGCCAGATTAATGCGTTCGCAAGTCCGAGAAGTGCAATAAATACTACGGATGCCATTCCCGGTAGGCTTATGGCGGCAACTGTCAGCACTATTCCGAGTATTGCACATATCTTAAGGGCATTGACCTGGGTAATATAACGGGGAATGGCGATTATCCCAAGTGCATAACCCAGAATGGATGCCAGCATTGTCATGGAGGTAAAATGTTTTGCAATAGAAATAGGGATGCCCTGACTCAGACCATAGCTGATAATGGTGTCGCCAGCAACGATTTCAAGGCCTACATCGCAAAAGATCGCAACCACTCCCAATAAAAGGAAGGGATACTGAAAAATAGAGGTTCTGGAGGTATGCTCTTCAGAATCATCCCCGGCATTCTGCACATCGGGATCAATCTCCGGCAATCCTGAAATTTTTACCAGTATCCCGACCAATATCAGGATGGCAGCCATCCCCAGATACGGAAGGATTATGCGCGCTGCCAATGCATCGAGTTCAACCGCTTTGTGAACTGGTTCCAGTGCATTTAGTCTTGCCAGCAGGGCGTCGCCATCCTTTAAAGCCATCATTCCGAAAAGAAAGGTCGCAATTATACCGGCAGATTTACTGCAAATACCCATGATACTTATCCGCTGTGCTGCGCTTTCTATAGGGCCCAGTATTGTAATGTATGGATTGGCCGCTGTTTGCAGAATCGCCAGTCCTGTTCCAAGAATGAAAAGTCCCGAAAGGAAAAACAGGTATGTCCTTGTCAGGGCTGCAGGAATAAACAGGAGTGCCCCGGCAGCCATTACGAACAGACCAAACATCATTCCCTTCTTTAACCCTGTTCTTTTTAGAACCCAGGAGCTTGGGATCGCCATGATTACATAGGCAATATAGAATGAAAATGCGACCAGATAGGATTGGAAGTGTGTCAGTTCACACGATATTTTCAGGTATGGAATCAGGATGCCGTTGATCCAGGTTATAAAACCGAAAATAAAAAAGAATACACCAATCGTTCCGATTGTAATCCAGTTTGCCTGGTGAGAATCTGTTGAATGTAGTTTAGCGTTCATCATTTAATTTTCTCAAGTATTGAATTTACTAAAATGGATTCACCCGTCTTTATTTGAAAAACCTTTGTCTTACCTTTATATCGAACAGTAAAAGATCCTCCGTGATCAGATTTAATTACCGCTTTCGTGAGTTTCCCATCCTTCCAGTCGAGATCGACCGTGCAAGCCCCCCTTGCCCGAATACCCCTGATATTGCCTGCAGCCCATGCTGAAGGTAATGCGGGGAGAAGGTCCAGTTCGCCATGTTGCGACTGCAGAACCATTTCGGTGACGTATCCGGCTGAAAGAACTGTTCCATCAAGGAAGAAAGGAGTTTCAGGAACTGGCTGATCACCATAATGCGCCCTTGTTTCATACTGGATCATATTCTCAAGGGTAGACTCCCGGTAAATGTCATTGTATATTTTATTCGCATGATCGCCATCAAACACTCTGAGCCATGAGCAAAGCCGTGCACAACGGCTCCAGGCCTGCGAAGTATAATTGTCAAAACTGAGATCTTCGTGTTTACATTTTGAAGCGAAAAGCGGACTGTTGCATAAATCGGGCCGACTTAACGTGGAGAAATCGTCATCACCCCGTTGTTTTAAGGTTACTTTCATTGCCTTTATAATCTCAGGCTTTTCATACGGATTTATCTGTTTGCATGGTTGCAATGATAATAAATGCGAGATGTGGCGATGGTGGCAGTTCGGATCGTCGACATCTTCAACCCATTCCTGGAATTGTCCCATCCGACCAACTTTAAAGGGCATTAACCGCGCTTTGGCATTAATCAGCTGATCCCTGAAATCTTTATCCTCTCCTAAAATTTCTGATGCCTTAATGGTGTTTTCGAATGTTTCGCTCACAAAAGCGAGATCCTGGTAATTAGGCGCAGTAATTCCGATGGGTGATGTACTGTGTTCCGCACTGTATGTGCCCCAAAGTACCAGTTTTTTTGTATCCTTATATTCGATCAGATTGCCAAGGTAGAATTGAGCTGCACCTTTAAGTACTGGATAAATACCCTTCAGATATTTTTCATTTTTCTCAAAAGCGTATTGCTCCCAGCTGATCAGAGACAACCATCCGCCGGATAAAAAAGGTGCGGGCGGTAACATTCCGACTCCACCCCAAAGATCACTAATCACAAATGATGCCCATCCGTTTGAACCATAAAAGCTTTTTGCCGCAATGGAGCCAACCTGCGATAACATCTTTGTATAATCAATCATAGGCTCCTGGCATTCGGAAAGATTCAGGGCATTTCCAAACATGTAGGTTTGGGTAACATTCATGTCGAGCTGGTAAGTTCCGTTCCACAATGCCTGGTATTTATTGTTCCAGGTTCCCTGAAGGGCAGCAGCCATTGTTCCGGGTCGTGAAGCGCTGATCAGAATGTACTTGCCGAAATTGAATGAAAGTTCTTTAAGACCCAAGTCCTTATCGTCGTTGTTAAGGATGTAGCAGCGCAATCTTTCATTTGTAGGAAGAGCGGCCCTGCTTATTCCCGGATTCTCCAGATGGAGGCTGGTGCGATTATACAGATTCTGATAATCTGCAATATGTTTTTCGCGCAATTGGTTATATCCCCACGATGTTGCATTTGCAATGGCATCTGACGTGATTTTATCGGGATCACCTCCTTTAAACAGTGGTGGATTAAGCACATAATTAGTAGCCACCGAATAATAGATATTCACCGAATTACTTCCTTTAACGATTAACAGGGAATCATTTTTGGTTAGCTTCCCGCCATCGTTTTCAACCTTTATTTTCACCCGGTAAGGACGGTTGTTGTCGTCAATATTACCGGCAATCTCAAACATTCCATTTGACGGAGTAATAGTTTTCTGTGGGTTTCTTTTTTTATGCATCAGGTTTAACCCAAGATCAAAACTCACAGAGTTTGGTTTATCGGCAGTAATCCTGATAGCCATTACCCTGCAGGGATAGCTGCAAAAATACTCGCGGTTATATGTCACGCCATTTGCTTTATATTTTATTGTCAGGGTGGAATTATGAAGATTGAGGACTCTTTCATAGTTTTGGATCTCACCTTCATGTCCCTCGAAATTAAGGATTAAACTTCCGATTGTTGAGAGTCCTCCAAGCCCTTGCCAGGTATCATTGGTTAAGTATTTCGAGACAAGTTTATCTGCCTGCTCAATATTTCCTTCGGAGGTTAACCTTTTTATCTCTTTAATTGGTGTGAGATCTTTTGTGGGTATGATGCCAAAGTTGTAATCGGTCCGGTCGCCGGGTCCTCCTGTCCAGAATGTTTTTTCGCTAAGCGTCACGATCTCCTGCTTTGCACCGCCATAGCTTGACGCACCAAAATATCCGTTACCCAGATGAAAAACCTGTCCTTCCCAATTAAGCTTTGGATTGCCTGGTTTGTTTTGCCAGATTGTCTCGTTCCCTTTTTTAATTTCCTGTGAGAATGCAGCAAGGTTTAAAAGCAATAGAGTAAGAGAAAAGATTGAGTTTTTCATAAGTTTTTTAATTAGTGCATCACGATTCTTAACAGCAAAAACCAAATGGAAAT
>CAIOOC010000427.1 GCA_903859795.1 uncultured Bacteroidia bacterium | reverse complement strand
GTTTTACCGAACGATTACAAAGGGCATGCCTGGCACGACTCCATCCAGACTGTTCCGGGCAAAATTCAATGTGAATTCTATGATGAAGGAGGTCAGGGAATTGCCTACAACGATTCAGATGCCGTGAACAATGGGAGTGGGAAACTTAATCCCAATGACGGAACTTTTTTAAATACCTTCAGAATGAACGAAGGAGTCGATATTTCCTATACCAAAGCAAACAATACCGATAACAACCCATATAATGCAGTTGAACCAGAGATGAATCAATTATACGTGGGCTGGACCAAACCGGGCGAATGGATTAATTATACTATCGATGTTAAAAATGCCGGAACATATCAGGTATCGCTGATGAACACTGCAAATGCCGACGGAAGAATATCTTTATCTTTGGATGGAAAGGATATCAGTGGAAGTCTCCTGGTACGATCAACTTACAGTTTCAAAGAGACAGTTCCCTGGAGGCAGTGGCATCACTGGAATAAAACTGAAAACCTTGCTACGCTAAAATTACCGGAAGGAGTTCACATTTTGACCCTCCACACCGTTGATAATGGAAATATGAATTATGATTATCTTGAATTTACATTGATGAAACCTTAATAAACTGGAATATTAAAATATCAATGAATAAAAATCCTGAGGTTTCGTGGGAATCAAGAATCTGTAATAAAATAATTTAAATATTCGAGTAAAATTGGTTAATAGAGTCTGATTTTTAAAGCCGAACTAAAAAATGAAATTCCATGAAAACAAAGTCTGAAAAATCTGTCGGATTAGCTCAAATATCCAAAAAATATTGGGCAGGATTGAGTTTTATTCTTCTGGGTATCAGTTCTACCTTGTGGTTTCTGGTACGCGTAATTCCCAAGCCATCGCGTGCAACTTATCCTTGTATACAGGCTGCCTCACCGATCATGTCGGGTTTTGTAATCTGGCTTCTGTCAATAACCGGTTCAACAGTTGCATTCAACAAAGCAAAAAAACGATTTTTCAAAGCCCGATACTTTGCTGCTGCAGGGTTTGTAATGCTCGGTATTTTCGTTGCCACTCTTTACACCGCAGAATCAGGAGCAAAAACAAGTTCAGACAAATTGGAAATCTGGTATAAACCAAATGTCCCGTTAGGTGTCGCCAAAGGGCTGTTTCCAGGCAGAGTTGTCTGGGGTCATAACCCCCAGATTGCATCGTGGGACGGGAAAACCGGGTTCTGGTGGGAAGACAGATTCAATAATCAGTCGCAAACAGACAAGCTCTTCTCGCAAACACTGTCAGGTTTAACCAACAATCAGAATGAAAAAAAGTCGTGGGATGTTTTATTCCGGGTTTACAATAAAACACGACGAAAAGCTGATACCGGATACCAGTCAGGTGAAAAGATTGCCATAAAGATTAATCAAAACAATACCGATTCCCACGAAAGCAGCAATGAAATTAATGCCAATCCTCAATTGATACTTTCACTTTTAAAAAGTCTTGTGAATGAAGCCGGAATCCAGCAGGAGAACATTACCTTAACCGACCCAAGCAGGTTTATAACCAACAATATATATGATAAATGCCATGCCATTTACCCGAATATTCATTATATTGATCATGTTGGCGGAGATGGCCGCGAAAGGGCCAGATTTGTAGAAAATGGTTTTGTCTATTCTTATGATTTCACAGGGATGACCAAAGGGCTGGCGGTATCCTTCAAAGAAGCTGATTATGTCATAAACCTTGCAATTATGAAGGGGCATGTCAGCCAGGGTGTTACACTTTGTGCTAAAAACTTTTTTGGATGCACAAACATTGAGACTGACTGGCACAAAAATTCACACGGCAGCGGTTTCAGTCAAAGCAGGGAAGGAAAGAGGCAATACTCAGTTTATCCCGATTTTATGGGACACAAAGACTTAGGTGCAAAAACAATCCTTTTTTTGATTGACGGCATTTACAGCAATAAATCCTTGAATGGAATACCGGATTCCAAATGGACATTACCTCCTTTCAAGAATGAGTGGATGGGCAGTTTGTTCGCATCTCAGGATGGTGTAGCAGTTGAATCGGTGGTTCTTGACTTTGCACTTTCAGCGTGGCCCGATGCTCCTGATATGATGTTTAGTGACCATGCTATGGAAGAGATGGCATTGGCCAATAATCCGCCCTCCGGAAGTGTTTATGATCCTGAGCGTGATGGCACACGACTGACAAGCCTTGGAACAACAGAACACTGGAATAATCCGACAGACAAAAAGTACAGTCGTAACCTCTATAAAAATGGGAAAGGTATCGAATTGATTTATACACTTGTTAAAAGTAAATAGTAACATTTTATCCTCAATTAATGAATTACTTAAATTTGTTTATTCTAACGATTTTCTGTCTTTTTACTTCGGGTACCTATGCAGAGAATCATCCGGATCTTGCCTGGAAACTGGGCTATTCCAAAACGCAGCTGGAAGAACCGGTCAATTTCATTTCTGCTAATGTCCCGGGTGCTGTCCAATTGGATATAGCACGAGAGGAAAAGTACCCATCCTATAGCTTTGCAGATAACTATAAAAAATTCAGCTGGATGGAAGATAGGTTCTACACATATGTAACGTCTTTTCGTAAACCTTCGCTGAATACAAATGAACGTTTGTACTTTTCGTCAAAGGGTATTGACTACCAGTTCGAGATTTATATCAATAACGAAAAAATATTTGCCCAGGAAGGGATGTTTACCTATATTAATGTCGATTTGACTGATAAACTGAAGGATGATAACGTTTTAAAAATACTTCTGTTTCCGGCCCCTAAAAGATTCCCTTTCCCTGTTGACCGAATACAAGCTTCTAATGTGGTAAAACCTCCGGTCAGTTACCAGTGGGACTGGCATCCACGATTAATCCCGCTTGGAATATGGGATGAAACAGGGCTGGAAGTTCGGAATCGTTCGTATGTAGAGGAGGTATATATCAATTATCAATTGGCTTCCGATTATAAAAAATCGGTTATTACGATTCTTGCTTCAGGAAAGGAAACCGCAGGTAAAAAATACAGTTGGGAATTAACCGATGCTGATGGGAAAAGGGTACTTCATACTCAGGGCGAAATGCAGGATGTACTTTCAGTAACCGGTATTTCATTGGAAGATCCAAAACTTTGGTGGCCGCACGATCAAGGTACTCCATATTTATATTTGTCAACATTCACGCTATTTGATGGTTCCGGCAAGGAAATCCAAAAGGTAGTACAGAAAGTTGGTTTTAAACGGGTAAGATTGATAATGAATGAAGGCGCCTGGACTGAGAATTCTTCATTTCCAAAATCACGTAGTGTACCTCCTGCACAGTTCGAGATAAACGGGAGAAAAATCTTTGCGAAGGGGAGCAATTGGGTAAATCCTGAGATTTTTCCGGGTATTATTACCAAAGAGCGATATAAAGAGTTGATAGATCTGGCGGTCAATGCAAATATGAATATTTTCAGAGTTTGGGGTGGTGGGATTATCAACAAGGAATCCTTTTTTGAACTCTGCGATGAAAAAGGGATCCTTATATGGGAGGAGTTTCCTCTTGCTTGTAATGATTATCCTGACGACGCTCACTATTTATCAGTTTTGAAACAGGAGGCAACCTCAATAATTAGAAGGTTACGGAAGCATGCCAGCCTAGCTCTTTGGTGCGGAGGGAATGAATTGTTTAATAATTGGTCTGGAATGACCGATCAGTCACTTCCATTAAGGTTATTAAATAGTCTTTGTCTGGAGTATACTCCTTTAATACCTTTTAATCCTACCTCCCCCCTGATGGGAATGGGACACGGGAATTATGTTTTCAGATCACCGGATGGTGAAGAGGTTTTTCAGGAGATGAAAAGGGCCCATTATACTGCTTATACTGAATTTGGAATCCCTGGAATGTCACCAATAGAGGTTCTAAAGCAAATTATTCCCGAAAATGATTTGTTTCCTCCCAAACCAAAAACGGCATGGGAAGACCATCATGCGTTCGGGGCATGGATGGGAAATACCTGGTTGTGTCCTGAAATTCTGGAAGATTATTTTGGAAAAGCATCCGATTTGGAGGAACTTGTGAAACAAAGCCAGTTGCTACAATGTGAAGGGTATAAAGCTATTTTCGAAGAGGCCAGAAGACAAAAGCCCTATTGTGCTATGGCACTCAACTGGTGTTACAACGAGCCATGGCCCGCAGCTGTTAATAATTCACTTGTTGTGTATCCGGCGGTATGTAAACCTGCCTATTATGCGGTTAAAAATTCGTGTCGGCCATTTTTAGCCAGCGCTTGTTTAAGTAAGTTTCGCTGGAATGAAGGTGAAGAATTCTTTGCAGATTTATGGCTTCTGAATGATGGCTATGAACCTAAAGATATCCGGACTGTGACAATGAAATTAGTAGCCGGAGATCAGACTTTCGACCTGCTTACCTGGCATCCCGGAAATATTAAGGATAACACCAATAAGGCCGGACCCACATGTCGACTCAAACTACCTCATTTGAATCAAACCCAATTTAGATTGGTTGTTGAGGTTGAGGGGCATCCGGAATACAATTCAGACTATACCCTGATTTTCATCCCCAAATATTCCGTAAACAATGATAAGACTCCCGTCATGAATGCGAATTAATTATTAATGGAGGTCCTGTACGAACGCATTCTATTTGAATTATTTGTAATTGGTTACTCTTTAATTGAGCAACATATTGTTATAAGGTGTTTTGTATGGAAAATGTCAATTTACAGCCAAAAGAGATGCTAACAGCTGTGGCCAATCGCCAGAAGATCAAACTAATGAGAATATGAAAATTGTAAACCTTATGAATCAGTTTAAAAAATTAATTGACAGTATATTACCTGCGGTTACCCTGATGCTCATCGCACCATTGCTGGCTGAGGTTCTACCTGGAGCAACGCGCTTTAGTTCATTATTCGTTTTTCCTATTGAGGTTTGCGTTTGGGGTGGAGGAGCCCTTCTAATTCGGTATGCGGTAAGAAGAAGGCAGCTGGGATGGATTAATATGTTGTTTCTGGCACTCACCCTCGCATTGGCAGAAGAGTGCCTGATTCAACAATCTTCTCTGGCACCGCTTGTGATTAAGCTTAAAGGGGTTGAATATGCTCGTGCGCTCGGGGTAAATTATGTTTATTTACTATGGGCTCTTGCCTATGAGACAATTTTCGTTGTTTTTATGCCTGTATATCTTGTAGAGTTGATATTTCCTGAAAAGCGGAATGGATTGTGGATAAATAAAGGTGGGCTTATTGCTGTAATTATTTTCTTTATTATAGGTAGCGGTCTTGCGTGGTTTACCTGGACACAAATTGCCCGGGTGAAGGTTTTCCATGTAGCTGCTTACAACCCGCCCATATTAACTGTCCTGATTGCAATCATTGTGATTGGAGCATTGATTTATTCAGCGCTGGGTAAATACAAATACATGCTGTTACTTAAATCATCAGCTTTGATTCCACCCGGTAAATGGATTATCGGTTTGGCAGGGGCTTTGTGGGCTGTTCTCTGGTACGGACTTGTAGTCTTAGCATTTGGAATTGCACCGCTTTTCCCGCCTGCGATTGCGGTATCGGCGGGAATTTTACTGATTTTAGGAATCCTGCTTTTATTACCCCGTCTGGCTTCTAATTCAGCCTGGAACAGTAACTGCCAATATGCACTGATCTTTGGAACGATGGTGGGATCAATGCTAATCGGCTTTATCGGGTTTTGGGGAACTATGAATATGGATCTCTATTTTAAGATATTCATAAATATAGTCGCTGCAATTCTGATGATCATCCTTGGTTTTAAGATCAGCAAGTAATCGACATAATTTAAGCTCTGATATTTTTTTTTTTTGGTTTGGAATAACCTTAAATACCTGGAAAGATACAGTCTTAGTTGTTGAAATTCTGACTATTAAAGAGAATAGGCAGCAAAACCCTGTCAGCGAAAAGAATAAAATTAAGCAGAACCAGGACAAATATCACTGAGGGAATGTTTTGGGAGGCGAAATTAAGAATCTGAATTAGAATTTCCTTGTTAACCAGATAGTAGGTTCCTGCCACAATTGTCAACAGAAAGGATGAAAAACCAATTAGAAACAAATATTCAATGAGATTATTTTTCCATTGTGACCGTCTTTTCAACTCCGCAGTGACTTGTTGAGCAAAATTGTCAGGCAATTGGAAATCAGGCTCATAACCAAAAGATTGCTCTATAAGTTGATCCAGTTCTTTATTTTTCATTGCTTATCTCTTTTACCTTTTTTAAACTGTTATCGTCGACTACAAATTTTAGTTTCTCCTTTAAAATGGCTTTTGCCCTGAAAAGGTAGCTCTTGACTGTTCCTTCAGGCATTCCGGTAATCTGTTCGATCTCCTGGTATGAAAATTCCTCCAGATGAAACAGCGTGATTACAGTGCGGTACTGTAGAGGCAATAGCTCAATTTGATCCCTGATATACCGGTGAAGATCAACCTGCTCGTAATCAATTGTTTTAAAATCCTTCAAGGTTCGAATTACGGAATGATCGTCCGGAATTGTATCATCGCCCTTTTTATATTTACGCATATGATTAATAGCGGTGTTGTAAGCAATAGTTGCAATCCATGTCGATAATTTACTTTCATTCCTATATTTATTGAGATTCTGGTAAACTTTCAGAAAAACATCCTGCGAAACATCCTCGATTTCATCCCGACGTTGAATTAAACGTCCGGTTATATGAACAACCAGTTTCCGGTAACGATTTACCAGAAACGTAAAACAATTCATATTCCCGTTTAAAATCTGTCTGATTAATTCGTGGTCATCCATACATTAAGTTTGACACTCAAAGGTGGTTAAATGTTGCACATGTCAAGCACAATTTGAAATAAATAAAAATGGGATATTTTGCAACATTTTGATTGCTCCTGCTGTCACATCTTACAAACACTTTAAAACTGAAAATTATGAAAGGTCCTTTTGATGTAATGATGGTAGCAGTAATCTTTTACGCATTTTACGCTATTCTAAAAAATTTCACCGATTTCTTATTAAAACGGAAGATTATCAGAGCCGGCCATTTTGAGAATGCCGGAATCCTGGACCAGAAGGTTGCTTCTTTAGAACCTGAAAACCGGGAAGCCAATAAGTATCCTTCATTAAAATGGGGATTGGTTGCTTTCTTTGGTGGAATTGGATTTATATTAACTGAACTAGTGGGCCCAAGTATCTCTAATTCAGATAATTATCAAAATTTCATGCACAACAGTATGCTGCCATTTGGTATTGAGCTGGTTTCCATTTCATTGGGATTCATTACCTATTTCCTGATTGTGAATTTCAGTAAGAAGATATAGGGGTGGGGTATTGATCTACCCGGTAGTATG
>CAIOOC010000426.1 GCA_903859795.1 uncultured Bacteroidia bacterium | reverse complement strand
ATTCAGGAGAAGACGAATTAAGGGTGAGTCGCACCTCACAGGGTCTTTGGATAAAGCTTTTCAGTACAAATTTGATTTTAAACGTTTTAATGTATTTTTTGTTAAAAAGATATACAGATTCTCCAGTTCCGTTTTGGGATGCATTTACTACTTCATTGAGCATCGTAGCTACCTGGATGCTGGCTCGTAAGAAGCTGGAACATTGGCTAATCTGGATTTTTGTCGATTTTATTTCTGCATCTGTTTATTTTCACAGAGGACTTTACTCTACGGTTTTCCTGTTTCTCGTTTATGCTATAATGGCTGGTATTGGATTTTATGAATGGCAAAAGGAACCACAAAAAGTAATATGTTAATTAATGATACAATCAGAAAGATAGTAGTAACAGGACCTGAATCCACAGGGAAAACAGAGCTGGCAAAAGCGCTTGCCTCGCAGTTTGGCACCTTATGGGTTCCGGAATATGCTCGGGAATATGTCGAGAATCTTGACCGACCCTATGAATACAATGATGTTATAAAGATTGCTCACCATCAAATTAACGAAGAATTGGCATATTCTTCAAAAATTGATCATGGAGTATTATTCTTTGATACCTGGCTGATTATTACCAAAGTATGGCTTGATTTAGTTTATGGGAAGTGTCCGGATTGGATTATTGACCATATTCAATCAACCAAGATCGATCTTTTTCTTGTGTGCAATACTGATTTGCAATGGATTAAAGATCCTGTCAGAGAAAATGGAGGAGAAAAGAGAGAACAACTGCTAAAGATCTATTGTGATGAAATTAAATCTTTTGGTTTCGAATATGAGATTATAACCGGATTTGGCATTTCAAGAAAGGAAAATGCAATGATGGCAATATCAAGGCATGGATTGAACCTATAAACATCTTAACTTGTTAAGTAGTTTGATTTGAAATAGAAATAGACTAAATTTAGGTAGGAAAATTAATGGGAAAATGTTAATGCAAATTTCTTCGATATGTGTGATTACTGCCTGGGTACCAATTATTAAACTCTGAGAATGAAAGATAAAGTATATACTGATTCTGTTACATGGACTTCTGACATCGTGAAATCGCTTGCCGACGCCAACTCTTTTGAATTTCTGGTCCATAGGCACAGGGCGGGAGAATCCATGCCCTCGACCAAAAAATTGAGAACAATTGTTGAGAGGATACGTCAGATCATTTTCCCGGGTTATTTTGGAGAGATAAATCTTAAATCGGATACTCTTTCCTATTACATGGGTGTTCTTGTTGATGAGGTTTATGAAATGATGGCCGAACAGATTTTCTCCGGTTTATGCTTTATCTGTGAGGGTGAAAACGATCGTGATCATTCAGGTAAAAGGGTTATGGCTGAACAAATAGCATTTCAGTTTGTGAACGGGCTTTCGGAACTCAGGAGAATTCTTATTACTGATGTTAATGCCGCGTACCTTGGTGATCCGGCAGCAAACAGTGTGGGAGAGGTTATTTTCTGTTATCCGGCCATCAGGGCTATCTCGAGTTACCGGATTGCCCACAGCCTCTTTTCACTTGGCGTCCCGTTAATCCCACGGATAATCACAGAGATGGCCCATTCGGAGACAGGTATTGATATAAATCCTGAGGCCGTTATTGGGGAGTATTTTACAATCGATCATGGAACAGGTGTCGTAATTGGTTCAACAAGTATTATCGGGAACAATGTGAAGCTTTTTCAGGGAGTAACCCTTGGTGCTAAGAGTTTCCCACTCGACGAGAACGGGAATCCTGTCAAAGGCATTCCCAGGCATCCTATCGTTGAGGATAATGTGATAATATATTCCAATGCCACTATCTTGGGTCGTATTATTGTCGGACATGATTCCGTTATAGGCGGAAATATCTGGGTGACAAGCGATCTACCCCCATACTCAAGGGTTGTGCAGACAAAGAACCGAAATGCCGATTTTTTTAATGGCGGAGGGATTTAACCTACTATTTTAATCCACTGATTAGAACTACTTTTGTCGTTGCGAGTATTGGTCTGTTTAAAAGGCCTTTTCTCAAAAGGGCGATATTTATTAGCCTCTATACATTTAAGTAATAGTAGTATCCGTGAGTAAGTTTAAAATTGTAGCCAAAACGTTTGCAGGTCTTGAAACTGTTTTGGCGGGTGAGATAAAGGCTTTAGGTGCTGAATCTGTGACTGTAGAAAGACGGGCGGTATCATTTATTGGAGACCAGGCGCTTATGTACAAGGCTAATTTTCATCTTCGCACAGCCTTAAAAATTCTTAAACCAATTGCTGAATTTGAGGTACCCAAACGGGAGGATCTTTATATTGAGGCAAAAAAAATACCCTGGAGTAAATATCTTGCCATCGGAAAATCGTTTGCTATTGACAGTACTGTTCAGTCCGAAATGTTTGTCAATACGATGTATGCTTCACTTAAGCTGAAAGATGCAATAGTCGATCAGTTCCGGGAAGAGACAGGGAAACGCCCTTCAGTAAACCCCGAAAATCCGGATGTCCGGATCAATATCTACCTGATGGGTAATCATTGTATCCTCTCTCTAGATAGTTCCGGCGAATCGCTTCATAAGCGGGGTTACAGGGTTGGCCAGGGAGATGCCCCAATTAATGAAGTACTTGCCGCAGGAATGATCCTTTTGACAGGTTGGCATGGGGAAAGAGACTTTATTGACCCAATGTGTGGTTCGGGGACTTTACTGATAGAGGCGGCATTAATCGCAAAGGGAATCCCACCCGGCATGTATCGCAAATCCTTCGGCTTTGAACTTTGGCCTGATTTTAATGAATCGCTGTTTGCCGAAATCTGTAACGGAGAATACGAGAAGGAGATCACCTGCAAAATCTCAGGTTCAGACATTTCTATCAAAGACATTGCCATCGCAAAGGCAAATATTAAGAGTGCCAGTCTGTCTAAGGTTGTCGAACTCAAGGTTGAAGATATTATAAATCTTGTTCCACAATCCCCGGGAGGGATAATCATTACAAATCCACCTTACGGCGAGAGAATGAAACCTCAGTCCATAATTGAGTTGTATACTTCTATTGGAAATACCCTTAAAAACAGGTTTGCGGGTTTCGAAGCGTGGATCATCTCAAGTTCTCTTGACGGATTGAAGAGTATTGGGTTAAAACCTGCAAAAAAGATTGATCTTTTCAATGGAGCATTGGCATGTAGTTATCGATGCTTTGAATTATTCCAGGGAACTCATAAACAGGCTGTAATCATTAAGAAACGACTTTGAAATCTTAAGTTTTATTATCAGAAATTTTCTGCTGACAGACGAATATAGCTGAAGTTACTGATAGGGTATCTCCTGAGGTTTACCTCCCAGGAAGTCGTCAAATCGTGCCTTTGGCTGGCCAAATATGTTAAATATATACGAGGTACTGTTATGTGGTGCTATTGGAATCCAGCTCAGCCTGATTTCAAGGACATTAAATACCAACGACTCATTATGGATGCGGATTCCTGCCCCGATTCCTGCTATAAACTGGTCATTTAGAATCTTTCCCATTTCATTGGAAAGAGAGGCAGCGTCTGCGAAAAAGTAATGTGCAAATCGGAATCCATACCTTTCCCAACCCCAGAATCGTACCGTTTCAATATTAATTTTCAACCGGTTTGTACCTGTGGTTTTTAGCGAGAAATAGTCACGGACGCCAAACTTTCTGTTTGCCACTAGATATTCTTCTTCGAAGCGGTTAATTCCGCTTAAAAGTTCCAGATTTACAAAAAAGCGATATGGATGATGGTTAAGGTAAACGAAATTAGAAAAGTAATTGGAACTTAATAATATAGCTCCCTGTTCAACACGTTTGTTACTCATGTAACCTCCCGCTCCAACCTGCCATTTGACATACGCCCCACCTTTTAAAATATTGGCTTTCGAATAATTAAAATGGAAATAAGGGCGCGATTTGTTCGACAATATGTCCAATCCAGCTGCAACTTCAACATACCGTCCATATGGAATATCTTCAGTTATTCCGTAGCTGTAAACCTGGTTATTT
>CAIOOC010000425.1 GCA_903859795.1 uncultured Bacteroidia bacterium | reverse complement strand
GAACCAAAACCGAACAGATCCTCTTTTATACAGCGCTCTATCACTCGATGATACACCCGAACATCTATATGGATGTCGACAGGAAGTTCCACAGTACAAACGGGAAGATTTATACGGCAACCAATTTCGACAACTACACCAACTTCTCACTGTGGGACACCTTCAGGGCTCTTCATCCGCTCTATACCATTATAAACAGGCAAAGAACCTCCCAGTTTATCCGGACCTTCCTGGAACGGTATGACCATAATGGAAGATTCCTGATCATGGAATTTGACGGTGTTGAAGGGGAAGAACCTCCAATGATCGGATATCACAGTCTTTCGGTATTGGCTGATTCCTATGTTAAAGGGATCCGGAATTATGATGTCCCCAAAGCCTATCAGGCGATAAAGAAACTCACCAACGATATTATCCGTCCGGAAAAGGATCTATACCTGCAATATGGCTTCATCCCTTCGGATCTTAAAGGACAATCGGTTTCAAGGACATTGGAGTGCAGTTACGATGACTGGTGTGTGACACGCCTTGCTGCAGACTTTAACGAAATGGATAACCTGTATTACAGTCAGCGCGGCGATTTTTATAAAAATGTATTCTCAAAAGAGGTGAATTTCATGAGAGGGCGGAAAAGCAATTTCCAGTATGTCACCGGCTTCGATCCTAACGAAACAATTAACCATTATACCGAAGCCAATGCCTGGCAGTATTCAACATTCGTTCCGCAGGATATCGAAGGACTTATTACGATGATGGGTGGTGATCCCGTTTTTGAAACATGGCTCGACTCGTGTTTCTCTGTAAAACCCGACTATTCAAAGATTAACCTGAGCGATGTCACCGGACTTATCGGGCAGTATGCTCATGGGAATGAGCCGAGTCATCATATCGCTTACCTTTACAATTATGTGGGAACTCCCTGGAAAACCCAAAAAATGACCAGGCAAATCCTTTCCACACTCTATAAAAATAAACCGGAAGGGATAGAGGGGAATGAAGATTGCGGCCAAATGTCGGCCTGGTACGTAATGAGCGCCATGGGGATCTATTCGGTCACTCCGGGGATGGATTATTATGTAATCGGAAGTCCCATCTTCGATAAAGTTAAAATCAATCTTGAAAACGGAAAGTTGTTTGAAATTATTGCCAATAAGACCAGTGAAAAAAATAAATATATACAGACGGGCAGTCTAAATGGCAAATCTTATTCAAAGAGCTACTTAACAGACAAGGATATCCAAAATGGCGGAAGCCTTGCTTTTGAAATGGGCTCAATACCAAGTAAAGATTGGGGAGTCCGGAAGGAGGATCGTCCCTACTCGCCGGCCAAAAAATTCAATTATGCAAAGAACCCCAAAATTGAATTTTCAGATATGCTATTTCTTCAAAGCAGAACAATAACGCTTTCAACAGAAGAACCCAAAGCTGAAATCCATTTTACACTTGATGGGACTGACCCTACAGAACAATCGGCCCTGTATCATAATCCAATTACAATAACAGAGCCAACGGTTTTAAAAACGAGGTGTTTTGTTAAAGGGGAAGCCCCGGGCTACGCGCAAACCGTGCATTTCAGAAAGATTGAGATGCTTGAAGCTGTTGAGGTTTCAGATCTTAAACCAGGCATAACCTATTTGTATAAGGAGGGTGACATGATGAATACAGGCTATTTAAAAAATCTTCCGGTACTTGAATCAGGTGTATTTGAGACGTTTAATGTTGACAAGATTAAAGATGACCGTCAGTTTGGATATAACTTTTCCGGCTATTTAAAAGTTCCTGAAACAGGGGTCTATACCTTCGCACTTGAAGCCAATGACGGAGCGGTTTTAATTATCAATGACAAATTGATTATCGATAATGACGGTGGCCACAGAGTACAGAAACTGGATACTAAAATAGGACTTAAGAAAGGGTGGCATCCGGTAAAAGTGAATTATTTTCAGCAGGGAGGGGCCAAAAGCCTGAATTTAACCTGGGAAGGACCGGGCGTTAAAAGCCAGGAAGTTCCTTCAGAAGTGTTATTTCATTGAATTTAAGCCTACAGACAAAATGAACAGAGCTGGACTTAAATCGGAGAATCAGAAATTTGGGATAATCTTTGACATGGATGGCGTTATAATCGACAGTAATCCGTACCACAAAATTGCATGGGCCAATTTTCTGAAGGCGAAGAATGTTGAGGTAACAGAGGCTCACTTCAGGGATCTTATCTTTGGGACCTCCGGTGGTGAGGCAATCAGTATATTGATGAACCGTCAGTTTTCAAAATCTGAATTGAATATATTTTGTGAGGAGATAGATAGCGAATACCGCAGGATTATAAGAGATTCAGACAATATTGAACTGGTAAACGGGTTTATCGCTTTTTTAGAATCCGCGATAACTCAAAACCATAAAATTGCCGTTGCAACCTCCGCTCCAACCGAAAATGTTGATCTGGTCCTGGATAAGTTTGATCTTTCAGCACGTTTCGATCTGATTGTTGACAAAACTAAAATTGGCAGAGGCAAACCTGACCCGGAAATCTATTGTAAAGTCATTGAAGGTTTAGCTATTGTAAAAGAGCACTGCGTTGTTTTTGAAGATTCAATCTCAGGAATTTTATCAGCCAGAGGCGCCGGTTTAGCAGTGATTGGATTAACAACGAGCCATACTGCAGAGGAACTGGTTGAGGCCGGCGCAACATTTATTATAAATGACTTCACCGGGATTTCAATTGAAGATGTTCATGGAATTCTGGGATTCGGAAAGAGAAAAGTTACCATACAACCCGAAATGATTGAAAAAGAAGTTCAAAATACTAAACTTGAAATATGAAACAGTCACAATTTATTGGTACATGGAAATTGGTGTATTTCAAAAATACCGACGAAAAAGGTATTGAATCATTCCCCCTGGGCGAAAATGCATCAGGATATATTTCCTATCATACAGATGGTTATATGTTCGTGGTACTCACAAAAGAACACAGAGAACCCTTTGTCAGCAACGATCTATTTGGAGGGACTGAAACTGAAAAAGCTATAGCCTACGACAGTTTTTTTTCTTATACCGGGAAATATGAAATAAAGGATCAGACAGTAATTCACCATATTCGTTCCTGCACTTTTCCAAACTGGAGCGGAACAGACCAAATCCGCAATTTTACATTTGCAAAAAATTCATTAATTCTCTCGACCCCGCCTTATCCTGTCGATGGATCGGTTCAGGTTTCTGAGTTGCGATGGGAGAGAGTTTATTAACCTGTATAACTGCTTCTTTCGGGAATATTTATGACTTTAAATCATCCTCAAAAGCGCCATTGACTATGTATGATTTACGGATTGTAGCGATGCACAGTGGTGCTTCTGTACAAAAAATAAAATCTTGCTGCAAGCGATAATATTCTATCGGTTCGGGCTTTTTATCACCTCATACCAGATCTCCCCATCTCTCAGAATTGGCTTGTACTGTATGCCATCGAAACTATAAAAGGTCTGTCCGTTGACCTGGATCTTTTCATACCCGCGCGGAATGCTTTCAACTATAGCTCCAAGAGGTGGAGCCACGACTTCGTATTCCCGTTCCCGCTGGATATAATAGGTACCTCCATAATAGTAGTAGGGAAATCCGCCAATATTAAAACTCAGGTAGCCCCTTGGAAGGAATCCAACTCTAAGACCTATAGGTGGCGCAACAATTACAAATCCGCTGTTATAGGGTCGGTAAAACAACCCATTCCTGTAATGATAATAATTTCCGCCATGATTGATCCGGTAAGCTGTACGAGGTATCCGGTTTATAAATGCACCCCGGGCCGGCATCCTAGAATAGTGCCACTCGGGAGACCTATGACGACCTTCATGTCTTTCGGCTAGAACTGCAGTACCAAAACTCATTACTAAAATAAAGGATAGAGTAATCATTATCAGGATTTTTTGAAATTGTCTGGCATCTATAAGATAGCTGATATTCAATAAATTGCGTTTCATGTTTTTATATTTAAATTATTTCGTTAAACACTAGTATTGCCGCGGTTCATTGAAGTTATATCCAAAAATTGGGCCAAATTTCAAATTATAACCTTTTTTAATACTTCACAATTCAGGGAAATTAATAAACTGATCTTAAACAGAATAACCCATTTCAATTTCTGGCTATCCCATTATTCTCACCTCGTTTTATTGTCATGCGTATCAAAACTTCTAGGAGTGTTAATTTTTGTAGAGTATTGTAAATTAAATATAATTAGGTATTTTTGAAAGGAGAATTAAAATTACGCCTTTCTTTTAGTTTATAATCAGTTCCTGACTATGAATAATCAGAATAAATCCAGGCACGAACTTATCTCTGAATTACAGGAGTTGAAAGAGAAATATAGTGTGTTGCTGGCTTCATCCCAAAAATCCAAAAATGAAGAAAAAAGTTCTGAATTTGATTTTCAGGATTCTCAGAAAATCATGGGTAAGCTTGCCGAAAG
>CAIOOC010000424.1 GCA_903859795.1 uncultured Bacteroidia bacterium | reverse complement strand
GGAATCGGGCCTGAAATCATGGAACAGGCGCTACGCGTCACTAAAGTTATTTGTCAGAAATTTGGTCATGAGCTGGTTACAAAAACAGCGCTTGTCGGTGCCGTGGCTATCGACCAGGTTGGTGATCCCTATCCGGATGAAACGCATAACCTTTGTATGAACTCCGATGCTGTCCTTTTTGGGGCAATCGGCCACCCCAGATTTGATAATGACCCATCGGCTAAAGTAAGACCGGAACAAGGCCTTCTGGCGATGCGCAAGAAGCTTGGTCTTTATGCCAATATCCGACCGGTAATAATCTTTGAATCTCTGCTGGATAAATCTCCGCTAAAATTGGAGAGAATTCAGGGTGTTGACTTTGTGGCTATTCGTGAACTTACAGGCGGCAACTATTTAGGCCAGCCCCAGGGAAGATCCGAAAATGGAAATACAGCATTTGACTCATGCGTTTATACACGGATGGAAGTTGAGCGCATACTGGAACTTGCTTTCCAGTTTGCAATGAAACGTAACAAAAGACTGACCGTTGTTGACAAAGCCAATGTCCTTGCTACTTCAAGGCTGTGGCGCCAGATTGCCAAAGAGATGGAACCGAATTTCCCTGAGGTTACAGTAGACTATATGTTTGTTGACAATGCCGCTATGCAGATTATCCAGTGGCCAAAGAAATTCGATGTAATGGTTACCGAGAATATGTTTGGTGATATCCTTACCGATGAGGCAAGTGTAATTTCAGGGTCAATGGGTCTTCTTCCATCGGCATCAATTGGGATTCATACCTCAGTTTTTGAACCGATTCATGGTTCCTATCCTCAGGCAGCAGGCTTGAATATTGCAAATCCTTGTGCCACTATCCTTTCCGCGGCGATGTTGTTTGAATATGCGTTCTCGTTAATGGAAGAAGGTGCACTGATCCGTAAAGCAGTTGAAGCCTCAATCGTTGCCGGCGCAGTTACCGAAGACCTTTGTGATGATAAATCCAAAGCGCTGAGCACTTCGGCGGTTGGTGACTGGATTATTGATTATTTAAGCAAATAGGATTCTGAATTAGGATCTGATTTTTAATTATAATTGGCGGGATATCTCATTGAATAGATATTCCGCCAATTAAATTTCATTTTTGTTTATACCCGCTTGTTTAAGAATTGCATAAAGTGTACCAGTCGGCAAATCTTTATTATGCATGGGAATGATTACACGTCTACGACTATCAGGGTGTAACCAGATTTGATGACTTCCACTGCTCCGATCCAATAAAAACCCCCTTTTCTGCAGGATTCTTAAGATATCTTTTGGTGAAAGAGCAGGGATATTGCTCATTTGGTGGCTGGAATCGTTATCGCATACTCAAGCATGTTTGTTTCATCAGGTACTTTTTCGTCATGGGCAACAAGGCTGTCGATATACAATACAATGGCTTCCTCTGCCATTAACATAGCCTCATTAACCGTTTCTCCATAAGTAATGCAACCGGGTAAAGAGGGTACTGTTGCGGTAAATCCACCCTCAGGCTCAGGATTCAATAAAACCTTGTATGTTAATTGCTTCATTTTATAGGTTTTTGAGAATGAAAGATTT
>CAIOOC010000423.1 GCA_903859795.1 uncultured Bacteroidia bacterium | reverse complement strand
CATTAGTTTTGCTGGCTAATTTCAGCAAATTGAAAGGCATTCCATCTGACGTTAAAGAATTTCTAGAAGAGAAAGTTCTTCAATATAATACACCAGCATTTATTGAATCTGACCCAATAAGCATTGCTCATAGATTTTCATTAAAAGAAGATATAGAAATATCTGGTTTTCTGTCTAGTACAATTGCATGGGGCAACCGAACAATGATCATTAAGAATGCTTCAAGACTTATGGATCTGATGGGGAATTCTCCCTTTGACTTTATAATGAACCATGATGAGCATGATTTAGAGCGTTTTCATGGCTTTGTTCATAGGACATTTAATGAAACTGATTTATTGTATTTCGTTAAATCAATCAAGAATATTTATTTGAATTACGGTGGGTTGGAAAGTGTATTCGCTCATACAGCTACACCATGCTCAACCCAACCATCTATACATGAGTTTAAGAAAGTCTTCTTTTCCTTACCACATCCAGCAAGAACATCAAAACATGTATCTGACCCTGAAAATGGTTCAGCTGCGAAGAGAATTAATATGTTTCTAAGATGGCTCGTAAGATCTGATAATAAAGGAGTTGATTTTGGTCTATGGAAATCTATTGCACCGCATCAACTTTCATGTCCGCTGGATGTGCATTCTGGAAATGTTGCACGCAAATTAGGTTTGTTGACCCGAAAACAAAACGATGCCAAAGCTCTCGAAGAACTCGATTACAATCTTCGGATAATGGATAAAAATGACCCTGTGAAATATGATTTTGCATTATTTGGTCTAGGTGTTTTCGAAGATTTTTAATTCTTCTAGAGGATGAGTAGGAATGAGGATTGAAATATTTCCTTAAAATCGTTTAATTTTTTATTCTCAACATCATGGATAAGTTTACTTTGACTCCTACACAACTTTACAATTTAGGCTGGTCGAAATCGTTAACTACCTTCCTAAAGAAGTAGGTTTCAGCATAAGAGAAATTTTTAGATTTTGGTAATCTGAACCACATATTAAACATCTATTTATGACTAATCAGACCTCTTACCTACCGAAGGCACATCCTTCTGTAGCTCCTTTATCCTTTTTAAAGCCCCATTTGCATAATTAAATCTATAAGTCCAATCATTGCAGAATTTCTTTAATTCTGGTTTAAAATAGCGGTCAAAGTAATATTCAAACTTAACGCTACCATAAGTTTTACTGTCATAAATATCAATGTATTCCGACAAGTTGAATTTTTGATATTCCACCATTAAAGTTTCTATCTCACCTCCAACAAGTTCTTCTGATGGTAGAGGATATGGTGAGGAGAAGATATCTCTAAGACCCTCAGGAATCAAATATGGCTTTTTTAATTTTTTCCCATTTTTTTTTGAAATACTGTCAATATATTTCTGGAACTTCTCCTTATCCTCCAAGAGTTCTGAGTAAGTTTTAATGTCTATATTCTTATTTTTCAGCTTATTATTTAACTCAATCAAATCTTTCTTGTTGAAATAATAGGTCTTTCCCCGAATAAAATAGTTTGTGAATTGAAATTTTTCAATAATGAGTTTGCCAGAGTGTCAAGGTGCATGCTTTATTACCTTATCAATATCATGACTGGAAATCCATTCGCCTCGTTCAATGCTCAGTTTTCTGAATTCTTTAGCTGCTTTTGCAATTGCTTCTTTTGAAAATTTTTCTTTTGCTGGTAAGTCTGATGTGCCGATGATTTCAGACAATAATTTTCGTATTTGTTTTATTTCATCCAATATTTTTTCTTCCATGGTGGTAAGTATTTTGATAATAAACAAGCTCCATT
>CAIOOC010000422.1 GCA_903859795.1 uncultured Bacteroidia bacterium | reverse complement strand
AGGATGTGAAGAGAGATAAATGCCTATCAGATTTTTCTCCTTTTCAAGCGACATGATCTTAGGCCATTCAGGGACGATAGGAATGGCAGGAAGTTTTACCTCAATTGTCTGAAAACCTCCAAATAACGAGGCCATAGAAGACTGCCTGTCGCTTTGAATTCGGTTTCCGTACTTGATAAGAGCTTCGATAAAGGTACTGCCATCACTGGTCACTCCAAAATATTGCGATCTGTAAATATTCTCGAAACTGTCGAAGGCACCGGCCATTGCCAGTGCTTCAAGATTTTTTTTGTTTATGGTTTGTAAATTTACCCTTTCAACGAAATTGAAAATTGAATTAAAATCACCATTTGCATCCCTTTCCCTAATAATATCCGAAACTGCCCCTGCTCCAACCCCTTTAATGGCAGATAATCCAAAACGGAGCCCCCCGTTTTTGTTAATAAAGAAATTGGAACGTGACTCGTTTACATCCGGACCCATAACAGCTAACCCCATATGTTTACTCTCATCCATGAAGATGGAGATTTTATCGGCGTTGGTCAGATTGCTGCTTAATACTGCAGCCATAAACTCCGAAGGGTAGTTCGCCTTCAGATAACCCGTTTGATACGCGATATAGGCATAGCACACCGAATGGGATTTATTGAATGCATATTGGGCAAAAGCTTCCCAGTCTTTCCATATCTTATCAATGACAGCATCTGCAGCTTTTCCAACAGTTTTGCATCCCTCCATGAATTCGGGGTTACCTTTACAACCCTGAGTAAATTTAGCTTTGAGCTTCTCCATCAACGGCAGATTCTTTTTACCCATTGCCTTGCGCAGAGAATCGGACTCTCCCCGTGTAAACTGACCCAATGCCCTTGACTGAAGCATCACCTGTTCCTGGTATACCGTAATACCGTACGTATCAGATAAATATTGCTCCATGATCGGATGGTCATAGACAATCTCCTCCCTTCCCATTTTCCGGTTTACATAGTTGGGAATATAATCCATCGGACCCGGACGGTATAATGCATTCATAGCCACAAGATCTTCAAAGCGGCTAGGCTGCAAAAGCCTAAGCCATTTCTTCATTCCTGTAGATTCAAACTGGAATATAGCAGTTGTATTTCCATTACTGAACAGTTCGAATGTCTTTTTATCGTCAAATGGAATCTTATCAATGTCAAGCACAATTTTCTTTGAAAGCCGAATATTTTCAAGACACTCCTTGATGATTGAAAGGGTTTTTAATCCAAGAAAATCCATTTTCAGTAATCCGATCGATTCAACGAAATGACCGTCATATTGAGTTGTAAGCAGATCTTCATCCTTTGTAGGCATTAATGGAATATGATTGTCGAGTTTATCCCTTCCGATAAGAATTCCACAGGCATGAACCCCAAACTGCCGGATACATCCTTCCAGAGTTTCGGCATATTTTAATGTTTTAATTATTAGTGGGTTACTTGACTTTTTTTCAGCCTCAAGAGCAGGATTTTCACTATAAGCTTTGGCTAAGGTGATTTTGGGCGTGTCGGGAACCATTTTGGCAAGTCTGTCAGCTTCCGAAAGAGGTAATTTTAAGACACGTGAAACATCCCTGATCGCCATTTTTGCAGCCATAGTCCCGAAAGTACAGATATGAGCCACATTCTCCCGGCTGTATTTCTCCTTCACCCAATTGAGTACCAGCTGGCGACCGTCATCATCGAAATCTATATCAATATCGGGCATTGACACCCTGTCAGGATTAAGAAACCGCTCGAACAGAAGATCGTGTTTTATTGGATCTACATTTGTAATTCCGGTTGTATAAGCTACCACAGAACCAGCTGCTGACCCACGACCAGGGCCAACAATGACTCCCATTTGTCGTGCTGCTGCAATAAAGTCTTGTACAATCAGGAAATAACCTGGAAATCCCATCGTTTTTATCGTATCAAGCTCAAAATCGATACGCTCTTTTATCTCATTCGAGAGAGATTCTCCATACCGGGAAACTGCACCCTGGTATACAAGAAAGGTGAGGTAGTCAGATTCAAATTTTACACGAAGAGCATTTTCGTATCCTCCTGACCGTGTAGGAATATCGCTGAACTCTTCAATTAATAGTTCTTCAGGATACCTGATCCTATAATTTTCTATCGTTCCAAAATCGGGTGGAATCGGAAATTCAGGCATAATAGGATCTGAATCCAACTCAAACTGCTCGACTTTTTTCATGATCTCCTGAGTGTTTGCAAGTGTATCAGGCATATCTCCGAAAAGTTGGTTCATTTCGGCGGTCGTCTTGAGCCATTCCTGTTTTGTGTATCGCATGCGGGAAGGATCGTCAAGATCTTTACCTGTATTCAGACAGATTAGGAGATCATGCGCATCAGCATCTTCGTCATTGATGAAATGACTGTCGTTGGTTGCAATAATTTTTATGCCAAACTTCTCACCAAGTCGGATTAATTCCTTATTTACAATCAGCTGACTATCATATACATCGGTAGGTAATTCGGCCTCGGTAGTCTTATGGCGCTGAATCTCGAGGTAGAAATCATCCTTGAATATGCTTTTGAACCATTGTATTGCATCTTCAGCAGCTTTCATATCCCCTTTAAGGATAAACTGAGGAATCTCGCCACCTATACAGGCAGATGAGACAATTAGTCCTTCACTGTGCTTTTCAAGGAGGTCTTTATCAATTCGTGGTTTGTAATAAAAGCCTTCAGTGTTTGCGACAGTAACCAATTTTAAAAGATTGCGATATCCTTTCTCGTTTTTGGCCAGTAAGATTAAATGATCTCCTGACCGATCTTCCTTCTCGCTCTTATCCTTGAAGTGAATACCCCTTGAAGCCACATAGGTTTCAACGCCAAGAATAGGCTTAATATCAAATTTTTTACATGTCTCGTGGAACTCTTTAATCCCAAACATATTGCCATGATCGGTAAGTGCGATGGCTTTCATCCCATCGTTTTTTGCTTTTTTTACCAGGTCAGTTACGCCTGCTGCTCCGTCAAGGATTGAATATTGGCTGTGGACATGAAGATGTGTAAACGCTTCCATAATTATAACCTGTTGAGTTTGGGGAAATATTATATTGCACCGGTCATTCGGTTATAAATTTAGGCGCAAGGCTTTTAACTACAAATCAATATTCTGCTTTGAGGATCCCATTGCCTGCAAATAAGTGTAATCGGTGGTCTCAAACAACATTGCATCTACTTCGAAAGTATAAGTTCCACTGCCATTGGATGTAAAGGCTGATTTGGCATATCCCAGTCTTAATACTGCTCTGGGAGGTGTACTCGAATCAGCAAATGGTGCCTGGAAATATACCTGGTTTCCTCCTTTTGTAACACGTAATTGATAAGCCTGTGCATTGGAAATTGCCTTCCATGAAATATAAACCGAATCTGTATTCGCTGACTGAACCAGAGAGGTTATAATTGGTGGTTGGATTGTAGATGACGAAAGCGAATTGTTGTAGGTAATTACCTCTTTATCTTTGAAGGTAACTGTATACACGTATGTTCCAAGTGTAGGAAGTGTTATTGAATATGTGGAATCCGCAGGAACATTGTAAAACGAAAGACCTGTCTTGTCCACATCGGAGAGTTGCAATGTCGTTCCACCGGGTTCAACAACACTGGCGCTGGCAATCAGGTTATATGAAAAAACAGAGTGTATTGCTGTATAAACAATATGACTGGTATCTTTAGGACTCCTTATCGATTTTATAAATGTATCGACCGATGCCTGACTTGTAACTGTAGCCTTTTCACAGCCTGCCATCCCGAGAATAATGAAAACCCCAAACGCTAAAAAATAAAGTTTTCTCATAGTATTATAATTTTGTTAATCAGAAAATATTTTAACTATAACGTATTTAGATGCAAATCATGTGCCAAAGATAGTATTTTCTCTGTTTTTGTCAGTCCGATAGTAAGAATTATAAATGCTTTTTTTATACCAATTAAAAGTTTATCTTTGCCCCGCAATTTTAAAATAAAAATTTCAACGTAAAACGTTATGTCAGTAAAGATTCGTTTGGCAAGGCATGGCCGTAAACAACATGCTTATTACCACATTGTGGTAGCTAACAGCAGGTCACCACGAGATGGTAGGTTTATTGAGAGGATTGGTTCATACAATCCAAATACTAATCCTGCCACCATCGATCTTGACTTTGATAAAGCCATATTATGGCTTAGTAATGGCGCACAGCCTACCGATACTTGTCGCACAATATTGTCGCACAAGGGAGTAATGATGAAAAAACATCTTTTGGAAGGTGTTAAAAAAGGTGCTTTCGATCTGGAAGAAGCCGACAGAAGATTTGATGCATGGGTTCAAGCAAAGGAAAATGCAGTTCAGGCAAAAAAGGAGGCACTTGCAACCGGGTTTAGTGATGAGATGAAAAAACGTCTCAAGGCTGAGGTTAAGGTTAACGAGGCAAGACTCGCTGAGATTGCAAAGAAAAATGCTGCCGTTGCAGCCGCTGCCGCTGCAGCAGCAAAGCCAGCTGAAGTGGCTGCTCCAGAAGCTGAGTCTCCGGAAGCTGAAATTGCTGAACCAACAACAGAAGCATAATACTGATTTTTTTCAATATTATACTGAAGAATTTTAAAGGGCGATGGTTAATTCAACCATCGCCCTTTTTTATAACTTTGTCAACTATATGGATCAAATAAGTAAAAGCGATTGCATCGAAGTAGGGTATATTCAGAAGCCGCACGGCCTCAAAGGGGAAGTAATACTGGCTTTTGACCAGGAGTTTGGGGAAACATTCGAAGATCTTGAACTAATTTTGGTTGAAGTAGATGGAGGACTTGTGCCTTTCTTTATCGAGTTTGAAGGCTTCCGGTTCAAAAACGATGAAAGCGCCATTTGTAAACTTACTTTCATCGATTCGTTTACCGCTGCCAAAGAGCTGGTAGGTTGCAAAGTGTTTGTATTTGAGCATGAAGTAATCGAAACAGATGAACCTGGAGTTACATCTGCTTTAATCGGAATGACTGCCTTTGATGAAAAGTTCGGAAAGATCGGATTGATTAGCCGTGCTGACGATTTCTCTGGAAATCTGGTGATTACTGTAAATCATCAGAAGAGTGAAGTTTT
>CAIOOC010000421.1 GCA_903859795.1 uncultured Bacteroidia bacterium | reverse complement strand
CTGTATATTTGGTCACGGTAAACAAGTTCTGTACAGCAACATACACCCTGAATTTAGTAATTGTACTACTTATCATACCCTTTGGAAGCGTATATCCCAAAGTGATATTTTTCATTCTGAAATAAGATCCGTTTTCTACATACCAGGAAGAGAATGCCATATTTGTTCCCGAATTTTGAGCTGCTGCAGGCATGTTAGTGACATCACCATCTTTTTTCCACCTCCTTAAAACATCGGTAGTTTCATTGAAAGGTTTTGTCATCCCCTCAAACCAGTATTTATTGCCGTTTACTGCGTCGACACCGGCTATACCCTGAAATTGCATCTGGAAATCAAAGTTCTTGTAGCTTCCATTAAATATACCACCATATTGCCATTTGGGCGAAGGATTACCAATAAAAGTACGGTCTTTATCATCAATAAATCCGTCACCGTTCACATCCTTGAAGATGAAATCTCCAGGTTTCAAACCGGTTATATATTCAGATTTTGCACCGCTTGTTTTAGTTTTCGTGGCTGCGTTTAGTGCATTCACCTCTGCCTGGGTTGAGGCAACGTGATCAACTTTGTATCCATAAAAAGAAGCAAGCGGATGGCCAATATCTGTTCGTGTTGAGTTACCTGTACTATTGTAATCACCGTATGCGATAGGAATATTTCCCAGGGTACCTAAGGCAGTAACGTCATTTTGGCTATAGGTTAAATTTGCTGAGATATCCCATTTAAATGCTTTGCTGTCATCGCCATATGAAACAGTAGATTCAAATCCGGTATTCTTCATGCTGGCTGCGTTTACAACTAAAGTGCCGTTTGTCCCTGGGTTTCCCAAACCTGTGGTTAGTGGGAGAGTAGTGCTTATTAACAAATCTTTATTGTCACGATGGTAATAATCAAAGGTGAAATTCAGTTTGTTTTTCAGAAAGCCGATATCAATACCTGCATCATACTGAGTAGTTTCTTCCCATTTCAGATTTGGGTTTGCCATTGAATTTACAGTTGCTCCATTTGAATATGGAGTGCCATCGCCAAAGGAATAGACTATATTATTTGAGCTTCCTAACCAGAGATTTTGTGTTGTTAGAAATGGAGCAATATTGTCATTCCCGGTTTTGCCGTAACTGCCTCTGAATTTTAGATTTGAAATTTCCGAAACCGATTTCATAAATTCTTCCTGGGTAATTGTCCATCCCACACCAACCCCGTAAAAAGTACCCCAACGGTTGTTTGCTCCAAAAACACTGGAAGCATCCCGGCGGCCGGTAAGGTTCAGAACATAACGGTCTTTGTAGGTATATCCAACGCGACTAAAATAGGATAGCCTTGATTTTCCGCTGTTTACCGAGGCACCCGTAATTGAATTCGAGTTTGCCAGCGATATATTCTGAATGGCTGTACTTGTATAATTCGATCCGGCCGCAGCTATTGAACGGTACATATTTGAAGGAGCGTAGGTATTACCCAGAGTGGCACTGATTAAATGGTCACCAAACTGTTTATTATAGCTGAAGAAATTTTCAAGCATCATGCTGTAATAATAGTTGTAATTCTCGGTCATATCTGCAGTATTCTTAACGAAATTACCGCCAATTGAAGGATAATTGAAGGTATAGTCATGATAATTGCCGGAGGAAAATCTCGCCTGCGATTTAAATGTCAAACCTGCGAGTAAATCAACTTCCGCGTTAATTTCAAGATCTGAATTCAGCCCTCTTGATTGATAATCTGAATTGTGAACTGAATTTAGCGGATTGTTGGCATCCTGAAGGTCAGTCACCTTATCGGCGTGGGAATAGCCGCCAAGATTGGTCGGATCAAGAATCGGAAGATATGGAGGCATCCTTAATGCATCGTTAAAATTGGCTAATACACCCTTGTTGACATCATTTTTCACACGTAGATTTTCTGACAATCTTACATGTTTATTGAAAAGTGTTTGATCCAATTTAAATCCAAAGGTAGCACGCTGGAAGTTACGATCAATTACAGTAGATTCATGATTTTGATATCCTGCAGAAAATGAATAGGATGAATTTTCTCCACCACCAAAAATACGAACATTATGATCGGTCACTGTGGCATTTCTGAAAACTTCATTCTGCCAGTTTGTTCGGTTAATGCGAACATCAGGGGTTTTAAGCTTATCGGATAGCTGTAAACCTGCTGCCGCCTGGATATCGGCTACCAGATCAACATATTGAGTAGCATTTAGCATGCTGTAACGTTTACTTACTGAAGCAACTCCCACAGATCCGTCGTATTGAACCTGCATGGCTCCTTTTTTACCCCTTTTGGTTGTAATAATAACAACACCATTTGCAGCTGCAGAACCATAAATAGCTGTTGAAGAGGCATCTTTCAATACAGTGATGCTCTCAATATCCTGTACCGGAACAGAATTGATATCACCACCCTGCATTCCATCTATAACATATAATGGATCAGGATTTGTAAATGAACCAACACCACGAATAATGATTTTAGCTCCGGCTCCCGGATCACCGCCATTATCAATTACTTGAACACCAGCCATTTTACCCTGAAGGACCTGACGGGCATCTGTAGTTGAGAGCCCCATGATCTCTTTGTCCGAAATCTTTGCGATAGCGCTTGCTACGTTTTTACGTGAAGCAGTTGAATATCCAATCGCAATAACCTCATCGATGCCAACAGTTTCTGCCACCATTTTAACAAGAATATTGCTCATGTTACTGATTGAAACCTCCTGTGCTTTCATCCCAATAAAGGAGAGAACCAAAGTTTTGGCATCAACGGGAACCTGCAAGTTGAAATTTCCATCTGCATCGGTAGAAATTCCAGTGGTTGTGCCTTTAACGATCACAGCAACTCCAGGAAGTGCCACTCCATTTTCATCGGTGACCTTACCTTTTAGCTGCTTTTTTTGTGGTTGTTGAGTAAGCATCGCCTCCATGTCTGCCTTTGAACTTTCTTTGTTTGTGATAACGATCTGTCGTTCAAAGACCTTATAAGTATTGTCAGTGGTTTTAAAAGCCTGGTCAAGAATTTCTTCTACCGTTTCGTTATTTGCATTAATAGTCACTTCCTTGTTCAGGTCGATGATGTTATCATAATAAACAAAGATAAACTCACTGCTGCTTTCGATTTTGTCGAACAGCTGTTTTACAGTGACGCGCTCAAGATCCAGCGTGAATTTGGTAGTTTGTGAATAGCTGGTTTTAGCCGAGGCTGTTGTTAATGAAATAAGTAGGATGAGTGAACATAATTTCATAATCAACAAGAATTTTTTAAAGTTCCGGAT
>CAIOOC010000420.1 GCA_903859795.1 uncultured Bacteroidia bacterium | reverse complement strand
TGCCATTAAAAGAATCGTGTACCTGATGGGAATAAATCCGAAAGTGTAACGAAAACCTTCTTTAAACTCTTTCAATACATCCTTTGGTTGGCTCCTCTTAATGGTTGGGATAACATTCATAAGGAGGAGTGACCAGATCACAAAAATATAACTTAAGGTGTTGATTAAAAAGCAAATGCCTTCACCTGTGGCTGCTATAAGTATTCCAGCTACAGAAGGGCCTAATAATCGTGCCCCGTTTACGATCGATGAATTCAGGGCAATCGCATTCCCCAGGTCCTCTTTCTTTTCAACCATTTGAATTACAAATGACTGGCGGGCAGGAATATCAAAAGCATTTATACACCCTAACATGCCACTTAACAGTATGATATGCCACACTTCGACCGAATTATTTATAACTAACCAGGTTAAAATAGCGGCCTGGACCATCGCTAAAATTTGTGTCGTAATCAAAATATGGTAACGGTTCCACCGGTCGGTGAATACGCCGGCAAATGGTGATAACAAGAAAGTTGGGACTTGTCCAACAAATCCTACGACACCAAGAAGTACTACTGACTTTGTGAGGTCATAAACCAGCCAGGGCATAGCAATCCTCTGTATCCAAGTACCTATTAATGAGATGCTTTGTCCGGCAAAAAAAAGTCTGTAATTCCTGTACCGAAGCGAACGGAAAATGGTTGGGAACCTGTCTGACTTATCTTGTGTATAATTCTTGTCACTCTTATTTTTCAATATCCGGTTGTTTAAAGTGTAGCAAAAGTAACAGGATTCATGATATTGCTTCACTTTATACTAAACTGGTTAATAAAAAATAATCTTACTTTTAAAGTAATTTCATCACCTGTTCGTCTTCATGATTATATGGACGAATTAATAGCAATACCGATGGCGCAGCGACAGCAAAGTATCCAGAATGCTGTACAGGATTATGGGAAGCGTTTATTCAGTTTTATACGCAGTCGCGTAAAAAATGACGAAGATGCCGAAGATATTCTGCAGGATGTATGGTCCCAGCTAATTTCAATCATCGACACAGAACCTATAGGACTCCTGAGTTCGTGGCTTTACCGGGTGAGTAAAAACAGGATTGTGGATAAAACCCGAAAACGAAAACCGCAATCGCTCGAAGATCTCACTTATAAAGATAATGAGGGAGAAATGGTCTATCCTGAAGCATTACTTTCTGATAACAGGAATCCGGAGACTGAACTTGAAAGGGTCTATTTCAGAGAGCTGTTTTATCAGGCATTGGGAGAATTGCCTGAGAAACAAAGGGAGGTGTTTGTATGGAACGAACTGGAAGACTTAACATTACAGGAGATCGCTGATAAAACCGGAGAAAGCATTAAAACGATCATATCTCGAAAGCGTTATGCAGTTGCGCACCTGCGTAAACGTCTTCAGAATATGTACGACGATTATTAACATTTTAACATTAGAAATCATGATGCATTTTGGAAAAGAACGGGGACGAAATTTTTGGATTAAAAGAGCAATATTTATCCCAATCGCCATTGCGGCGGGAGTGTTTATTTTCGGTAGTGTGGTTATGCTCCTCTGGAACAACCTTCTTCCGGCACTATTCGGAGTTGGTGTGATTACATTCTGGCAGGCTATCGGGATCCTGGTACTCTCGAAAATTCTCTTCGGCGGATTCCGGGGAGGGCATGGTCATCACAGATGTCACAACCATAGGCACGACTGGCATGGGAAATGGATGCACCTTACCCCTGAACAAAAAGAGAAGTTGAAAGACGAATGGAGAGGAAGATGTTGTGAACCAGCTGTCAAACAGGAGTAATTTTTACCCCGATCATTAGTTTTGTAAGACTTACAAACTAATCCGTCAACAGTAAGTATCTTTAAAACAGTCAGGCATGCAATTTTGTGGTTGCTCCTGACTGTTTTTTGTGCATTAAAATCAAATAAAAAAATGGAAGTCTCAGAATTTTGAAGAAACTGCTATTACAGCGTTAAATCAATCATTCTATGCGTTCACCCTATAAAAGATTGCGCTCATACATTTACCTGATCACTATCAGAATAATGTTATATGTTCGTAAAGAATTAAGGAACGAACTAAACCTGATATGCACATATTTATAAATATTCTGATAAGTTTTCTGGCGTCGCTTGGGATATCGTTAGTAGCTGTTCAGGAAACTGTCCGGATTGTCAGGCGATTTAAGATTCCGTATAAGATTTTTCCCTTTTCTGCCATACCTGAAGCTGTTCCAGCTTTTGGAGGAATTGCCATTTATATTTCCAAAAAAATATAATCCGGGGTAATACGTAACCGGCACGTAGTTTAAGTTGTAGCCTCTGATTAAGCCTCAGGTTTTTAATCATTTAACAGGAATGCAGATAAATTGAAAACCAAAATAAATGAATAATAAAGTTTCACACGAAAAGAGATTCGAAGAAATATATAATTCTCCCTCTTTTGCCCCTATCTTACAGAAAAATCCAAAATATTGCGTTGGACTGTTTTCTGAAATTACACCTTATATTTCGTTTAAAGATGTATTAAATCATAAGTTTTTAATACGTGGATGTCCAATTGGTTCGGCCAGTGCATTTGATGACGGAAACAGGGGAATTATTATTGAGTATTCAAGTATCAGGGAACTCCTGGATGATGGATGGAGGCTTGAATAACGAATTATTATTGCGATATTTGTAACAAGGCCAAAACCATAACCTATGATTAGTTGTATCATAATCGATGATGAAAAACCTGCCCGAGATGCCCTCGAGTTGATGCTTATCCGTTATTTCCACGAAAAAGTTAAGGTTATTGGCAAAGCTGAATCGCTTAAAGAGGGGGTGTTTGCAATTTATAAACAAAGTCCCGACCTGGTATTTCTCGATATTGAGATGCCGGATGAACAGGGATTTAATATCTTCAATTATTTTCAGCAGGTAACATTTTCTGTAATATTCATTACTGCTTTCAAGGAGTATGCAATCAAAGCCATTAAACTTGCTGCGCTCGATTATATTCTTAAGCCCGTCAGTGTTGAAGATCTGAAGGAGGCAATCGCTTTATATGAGAAAAGACAGCATGCAGGTGTGCCGGTCGAAAATATAGAGAAACTTATCAATTCACTGAATCCTGCCTCTAACAACATTGAAAAAGTAGCACTTCCTACGTTCCATGGTTTTCAACTTGAAAAGGTAAACGCTATCGTTTATTGTGATGCAGATCAGAAT
>CAIOOC010000419.1 GCA_903859795.1 uncultured Bacteroidia bacterium | reverse complement strand
TATTCTCAATTGTGAATTTTACCCTGATTTCACAAATAGAAAAACCGTGTATCTTCCTAATATTATGGTATATAAAGTTGACTATTCGACGTTTTATACTATTTTTAAATACAAAAAGATTTGAACCACCTGTCTCATTTGCCACGGTTAAGCGCGGTATGAACGCGGGATATGTCAGGTTTAGTCAGGCAGGAAATGATTTTTATCTTGTCGCTAAATTAAATGATGATGGTATAAAGAGGTAATTAACAGGGGTGGAACATATATGTTTAGGCGCCATCCGATCAACAAATGGGGTTCCACTATTCACGCTACTTAAGTAATCCGTATACGTCCGGCAATAAAGTCACTATTTCCTTATTAACCTTTACCGGGTTATAGATAATGAATACAGGTATTTTTCTGGCTAATTTTATAGTTTTTGATTCCGTATTTTTCTTTCCTCTTTTTAATTCATTGACATCAATCTTGTCGGGTGCCAGGACTTTTGCGAGTTCAAATGCTTTTTCCAGTCTGATGCAACCATGGCTTAAAAACCGTAGATCCCTGCTGAAGGATGACTGTAAGTTTGTGGAATGCAGGTATATGCTGAAGGGGCTTTGTAAATTAAATTTCACTACACCTAAAGAATTGCCTGATCCAGTAGCCTGGCGAAACAAGTAGGGGAAGTTGTTTTTATTATAGTTTTTCCATTTCAATACCGACTCATCCACAACATTTCCTTTTGCGTCCACCAACTCATAATCATTTATATCCAGGTAATTTACGTTTTTTTGTACCTTAGGGAGAATCTCCTTGACTGAAATGGAATGGGGCACATTCCATAATGGAAAAGTTACAATATTTCTCATATAGGAGGCAATCGTAGGAGAAGGATTCGATTTCATTCCAACCACTGCACGCATTTTGAGTATAAGGGAATCATTCCGGAAATAGGTTGCCTCAGCCGCAGGAATATTCGCAATAACATATTCAAGGGGGTGAATAGTTTCAAAATATCTGCAATAATTCATAGCTGCAGCCACTTTGCGGTATTTCAAAGTATCTGTTACGCTGACAGAATCGTTAAGGAATTTTTTCAAGATCCGGTAATCATTGCCCTTACATTCAAGACTTGAAACAATTTGAGAAACAGGTTCTCCCGGGTCTGATTTGAGCAATTGATAAATATAAACAGAATCGAGCGGGGCACTTATTTCGTTGTAATCAAATTTGATGTTCCCTCCCTGAAGTTCCCGGATAAAATTTAAGATCCAGCCAGTTATTTGCCGGTCTCTTTGCTCTTTGTACGGATTATCCAACCTGTTGTTACTTAGAAGTGCCACACGAATCTGATCGGCTTGATTTTTATCTGTATTGATTCCCAGGTGGCCGGCAGTCGCTATCATTGTCAACCATTCGGTAGCCTTTCCCATTTTTTCTTCAGATGAAAACCAATATAACGGTTGATGATTGATCCTGTAAAATTCATCAACCATCCCCTCGGCTTTTAATACCCATCCTTTTGCAAAGCTTTCAGCTCCCATGCAAAAAGCAATGAATAATGCGAACAGGAACCGTATTAAAGTGGCAATACAATTTCTGTTGACGCAACACATTTCCAGGTTACTCCTGAAATCCCAACTGATTCGCTGTATTCTCATATTTAATAAGCTTCAATAGAACAGAACCTACATGAATTATCTCCATTTTTAACAAAACCGGAAGCTGGTTGTGATCTGTACTGAACCACATGGTCAGATCGTCCTGAGTTTTAAAAATACGGCCCACTTCAACCACAGGGCAAACTTTAAAACAACTGATTTTCCCGAATCTGGATCTGATAATCTCTCTACCTTTATATCTTAGTCGGAACGGGAATATTTCGTCGGCAAAGTACATATTTCCAAAAATCACATCTCCAACATTTAATTTTGAAAAATCAAACCGTCTAAGAAAATAAAAGGTTGAAATAAGATCGAGAATTTTTTCAGGGACCTGGTGTATTCCAGATACTTGTGAGTTGACGGTATTGTCTTCGTGGTTATAGGTAACTTCATTATATCTCCTGTCGTGTCCTTCCTTGATATTACGAATCTGTTTATAAGGCAAATTAGATTCCTTGTCAAACCAGCTTTCATAAATATCACGAACACCATAGATTGTACTTGCCAATCCGGTGGTTTCACCTATTGCCCTGGCATGAAAGACTAATTTGTCCCCGAAAGGCACTTCTGAAAGCGAGAACGTTGTAAGCCCGGCAACGATAAAGCCATATCTGATCTGGTATGTGAGAACTTCACCGGGAATAAATGCAGTATCTGGTTTTATTGCCGGAGTAAAAATATTATGAGCATCAATATAAAATGCCTTTAGCCATAGGAATATAAGTAACGTGGTGTAAACTTTCATTTCGTTGCGGGTTTGACTTAACCACTGAAATAAATCACCGTTTATTGCACTTTATACAAATTTACGAAAAAATTCCCCATTGTTTTTGAAACAAAGGGGAATTACAAACAAGTTCTCAAAAGCTATGGGCTACATGACATAAGGAGGTCTCATTTCTCTGATATATAATTTATTAGCCTCCAGATCTCCCACGACCTGACCAAGTTTTGGATCCCATGTCACTTTACGTCCGGTCCGAATTGCGATATCTCCCATATGACTAATTGTATCAGAGATTATTGCCTCGTCAAGTGGGCATAGCTCGGCCTCTTTACCCCTGGCAACAGAGAGAAACCGTCTTCCCATTGTATTGTTCTCACCTTTGATACCACCGTTTTCATGCTTGGGGAATTTATTCAGTTTCTGATTGATCTCCGGAATATCAGACTGTGCAGAGGAGCGGCTTAGTGAAATCCACCCCTTTGTGCCATAAAATGTAGTGCCATCGCCCTCTTTCCGGATTCGATGGTCAAGCATCCCTTTTGAAGCCACATCAGTGCTCACGAAATGAAGCTCAAGGCCACTTTGGTATTTACATTTCACGTCCCACGATAAGATATTATTATAAAATCCACCTGCCGGCCAATATTGTCCGGTTCCCTCGCAACTGTAATTTGTACTGACTTTATCCTTTAATATCCAGACTAAGATATCCAATGGATGAGCCCCCCAACCGGCTAAAAATCCAATACTGTAATCGTTGTTAAACCATGAACTATTATTGGTAACACGATCGGGGCAATAGGGTCTCAAAGGAGCAGGACCGCTCCAACGTTCAAAATCAAAATCAGGCGGTACAGGCACTTCGTTGCATACAGGAACGGGAACATCATTTTTACCCGGGGCCCATACATCCACGCGTCCGATTTCGCCGATCGCACCTTCACGGATCAGATCATAGCCCAGCTTCATATGTTCCACAGTACGTTGCTGTGTGCCGTAATGAAATTTGACATTGTGCTTTTTTAACTCCTCTGCAAGGACCAGATTCTGGGGATAACTTAAACCAAGCGGTTTGGCGAGCATAATATGTTTGCCGGCCCTTGCAGCTTTAATCGCGGCAAGCACATGCCAGTGATCACATGTGGTAATGTGGACGACATCGATATCCTTACGCGCAAGCAGCTCATCCATATCAAGATAGGTTGAGCATTTCTTTTCCGTAAAATTATTCTCGTTGTAAAATTGATTGATCTTACTTGCTACGTTTTCACGACGGCTTTTAAATGTATCACAGACAGCAATATTCATTGCTTCCCTCAAAGGAAGAAAGTAAGACATCAGTTCATCAGTGCCTCGCGAACCAACCCCGATATGTCCGACAACTACGCGATCGTTAGCTCCTTTCCAATTTGAGCAGGAGCCAAGAACTGTCGGCAAAATGGCGGCACCAATGACCCCTTTTACTGAACGATGTACAAAATCACGCCGTGAAATACCCGCGTGAATCAGATTTTCATTTTTCATATTCCGGATTAATTAAGTTGTTTATATATCCTTCCCGTAAATTAAGAATTACACATGATAAGGTGGCCGCATCTCTCTGGTATATAATTTATTAGCATCCATATCACCGACGACTTCACCTTTTTGAGGATCCCAGGTTATTTTACGTCCTGTCCGAATCGCAATATCTCCCATATGACTAATTGTGTCTGAGATCATTGCCTCATCAAGAGGACAAAGTTCAGCCTCTTTTCCCCTGACGACCGAGAGGAACCGACTCCCCATGGTATTGTTTTCACTGTCGATCCAACCCTCTTTATTTTTCGGAAAATTATTCAGTTTCTTGTTTATTTCAGGAATATCCGACTGTGCAGAAGCACGACTCAATGAAATCCACCCTTTTGTGCCGTAAAAAGTCGTGCCGTCTGACTCTTTTAACTCTCTATGATCCAACATTTTGGTCCCAGCAACATCATGGCTTGCGAAATGCACTTCAAAACCGTTCTGATACTTTAAATTGGCATCCCACGATTGGATATTATCATATAATCCACCTGGTGCCCAGTATTTTCCAGTGGCATCGCAACTGTAATTTCCGTTTACTTTATCTTTAACTATCCATACCAGAATATCCAGTGGATGGGCACCCCAACCTGCCAAAAATCCAATGCTGTAATCGTAGGTGTACCATGATCCAATGTTGGTTACCCGCTCAGGACAATAAGGTCTCAACGGTGCAGGGCCACTCCACCGTTCAAAATCAAACCCTGCAGGTACCGGAACTTCATTGCAGACAGGCGATGTGCCGCCCGGTCCTGGTGCCCAAACATCCGCTCGTCCTATTTCGCCGATAGCTCCAGCGCGAATCAGATCATAACCCAGTTGCATATGCTTAAATGAACGCTGCTGGGTTCCGTAATGAAATTTCACATTATTGGCTTTCAGCTCTTTTGCAAGAATCAGGTTTTGGGGAAAACTCAATCCCAAAGGTTTTGCAAGCATAATGTGCTTACCTGCCCTTGCAGCCTTAATCGCCGCCAGCACATGCCAGTGGTCAGGTGTCATAATATGTACAGCATCGATATCCTTACGCTCAAGGAGTTCATCCATATTGAGATAGGATTTGCATTGCTCTGAGGTGAAATTGTTTTCCTTGTAAAATTGATTGATCCGATTGGCTACACTTTCCCGACGCTCTTTAAACGTATCGCAAACGGCAATATTCATCGCTTCACGCAAAGGGAGAAAGTAGGTCATCAACTCTCCGGTTCCCCTGTCTCCAACACCAATGTGTCCTACAATAATTCGGTCATTTGCCCCTTTCCAGTTTGAACATGAGCCAAGGACCGTTGGAAGAATGGCTGCGCCGATTGCCCCTTTTACCGATCTCTGAATAAAATTCCGCCTTGAAATTCCAGCTTCATTCATGTTTGCAATTTTCATATTTTAAGATAATTAGGCTATTAGAAGATATCGACATTAAATGGCTCCCAGGTTCTTCAGAAATGCAAAACTCTTCAGAACTGCATCTTCACCAGCAATTTCAAGGGTAGAATAGCCATCAAAACCAGATTTGACCAGCGCATGATAAATTGCTTCAATGTCAATCACCCCTTCTCCCAAAGCGGTAAGCGACATCCCACATCCAAACTGTGTGCCGCGCTTTTCAACCATCTCCTGAGGAAGATCCTTCCAATGGACATGTTCGATTTTTGAACCAAATTTGGCGATCATTTCTAGAGAGTCTCCTCCCCCTAACCATAAATTTCCTGTATCCAGGTTGATTCCAAGTGCATCTGAATTACATCGATCGAGCACTTCGCCCATGAGCTTTACCGAATCTGTGATATGACCATGAGGTTCAATGAGGATCTTTACACCATAATCTTCGGCAAACCTGAGCGGTTCGTACAATTTCTCAGCGATCGAAAAAACGGCTTCGGCAGTTGTCAGACTTTTGCCAAATGGCGTTTTAGGCTCACCATCTGCCGTAATCACATGTTTAACGCCAATAGCTCCAGCCATCTTAACCGCTTTAATGATCTGGGATGTCCCATAACGGGAAGGGGCTGCAGGATCGAGCAGATTAGCGTGAGCACAAATACTCGAAAGACCCAGCCCTTTTGACTCAAACATCCTTTTAATATCAAAGGGGTTTGCATCAAGACTAGCCAGGGCTGTGAATCCATATTCAACACCAAGACAGGCACCATCGGAATTATCGGTTAAATCACCGCATGTAAATCCCCATTCTTTGATCTGATCCAGTTGGCTCTCCAGCGGGCTGAATGGATTGATCAATGCAAAACATCCTACTTTTATTGCCATCGTTTTAATCTGTTTTATTGTGATTAATTACTCAATTTTCAAATTACTCAATTTTCAAATTACCTGGCGATATTACTACTGTCGACCAAGATACTGTTCAAACTTTTCCTGCAATTTTTCTTTAGTATAAGTTCCAGGCAACATCCAGATCCGGTATTTCAGCT
>CAIOOC010000418.1 GCA_903859795.1 uncultured Bacteroidia bacterium | reverse complement strand
GAGGTGATTTGTACTTTTGAGGATATCACTGAACTCAAAAAGACAGAGGTAGCTCTTTCTAAGAGCGAATATTTTTACCGGACTTTGTTTGAGAATATGAACTGCTTTTCCTATTGTCAAATGTTGTTTGAGGATGGGAAACCTTCGGACTTTATCTATCTGATGGTCAATGCGGCTTTTGAGACGCAGACCGGACTTAAAAATGTGATCGGGAAAAAGATTACGGATTTGATTCCCGGAATCCTTGAGACAGATCGCGAATGGCTTGTAATTTATGGATGTTGCTAAAACCGGAGTCTCTGAACGATTTGAGATGTTTATGGAGGCATTAAAAATGTGGTATTCTGTTTTAGTTTATAGTCCGAAACCTGATCATTTCGTTGCGGTTTTTGATGTGATCACCGAACGCAAAATGCTGGAACAAAAGGTGATATCGAATGAGCGCCAGTATCGCGATATTTTTCACAAAAACACAGCCGTTAAATTTATTATTGATCCGGCTTCCGGAAGTATTTTAACTACAAATCAGGCTGCAGCAAACTTTTATGGTTACTCCGTTAGTCAGCTTGAGACAATGAACATTAACGAAATAAACATTTTACCACCAGACCAGGTGCAGGCAGAAATGTCGTTGGCATTCAATGAAAGGCGCCATTACTTTAATTTTCGTCATCGTCTGGCTTCGGGAGAGGTCCGTGATGTGGAGGTTTATTCCGGACCGATCGAAACAGGCGAACGAACATTGCTCTATTCTATTGTTCATGATATTTCAAAACGCAAGCAGGCTGAGTTGGAATTGGCTAATTCACAATCTTTTCTGAACAGCATCATAGAACATAGTCCTAATTCGCTGTGGATTTCTGACGAAAAAGGAACATTGATTCGGATGAACAAGGCATGCCGCGATACTCTTTTTGTAAGTGAGGAAGAAGTTGTTGGGATATATAATATACTAGAAGACAATGTCATTGAAGAACAGGGCTTTATGCTACATGTTAGGAGCGTCTTTGAGAACGGTAAAACTGTGAGATTCAATATTAATTATGATACTTCAAAAGTCAGGAATCTCCAATTAAAACAGACAAAACAACTGGATCTGGATGTTAATATTTCGCCAATACTTGATTCCAGCGGGAATGTGATTAATGCGATTATACAACACACTGATATTACTGACCTTAAAAAAACGGAGGCTGCACTTATCCTGAGTGAATCACGCTTCCGTGCTACCCTTGAGAATTCGTATGATGCTATTGGTGTTCATGTCAACGGGATATGGAAAATGTGTAATCCGGCCGCAGTGAAGCTTTTTGGGGTTGCCTCCCCGGATGAGTTGTTGGGAACATCGCTTTTGGATGTAATTAGCCCGAAGGAGCGATCACGAATCGGTGACTTTGTTCATAGGCGTACGGAAGAGTCTGACGCTCCAACTAACTATGTGACCATAGGATTACGTCAGGATGGTACAGAATTCGATATGGATGTAAGGTTGTCGACTTTTGTTTTGGATAACAAACGACATGTACTCGCAGTCTTACATGATATCACCGAAATGTTAAAGATCAGGCAGGCGCTTTTGGAGAGTGAAGCCCGTTACCGTACAGTGGTTGAATTTTCTTCAAACTCAATTGTTGTGCACCAGGATGAAAAATTTGTATTCGTTAATACTGCCGCAGTGAAATTATTTGGTGCATCATCTGCAAACGACCTTATAGGTTATTCGATTTACAAATTGATGGATCCTGATTTTCGTCCATTGATAAAGGAACGTATTCGCAAGGGTTATGAACTAGGGGAAGTTGGTCCGAGGATAGTTGGAAAATATTTTAAGCTTGATGGAACACCATTTATCGCGGAGGTACAGGGAGGTCCGATTATGTTCGATGGCAAACTTGCAATCCAGGCGTCAATGTATGATATCACAGAGCGGAATGAGGCTGAGCTAAAGCTGAAACAATTATCAGACAGGTTACTACTTGCCACTCGTGTGGGCAGAGTAGGTATTTGGGATTATGATATTGTTAACGATAGAATTGTATTGGATGATCAGATGTTTATATTCTATGGTATTGATAAGAAAAATTTTGACTCAACCGCAGCGGCTTGTCTTGCCTGTATTCATCCCGATGATCTTTCGAAATTAAATTCTGAAATTTATTTGGCTTATCAGGGAACCAGGGATCTGGATACTGAATTCAGAGTGATTTGGCCTGACGGAACTGTTCATTACCTTAAGTCGATTGCAATCGTTTACCGTGATGACAGCGGAAATCCTTATCGCATGTTAGGTACTAACTGGGATATTACTCAACGGAAACTTTATGAGCGGGAGAGGATAGATAAGAATATTGAACTCGAGAGAGCCAACAATGAAAAAGATAAGTTCTTTTCGATTATAGCCCATGACCTTCGAAGCCCGTTCAATGGATTTTTGGGATTAACGCAGATGTTGGATGAAGATTTACCTGAAATGTCTACAAAGGAGATTCAAGAGTCGGCCAGGCTCATGAGGAAATCAGCAACAAATCTTTTCGATTTACTCGGAAACCTTTTGGAGTGGTCTCGCTCACGAAGAGGCTTAAAGGTTTTTGTCCCGGAGTTATGTTCATTCAATTCAAAAATTAATGATTGCATTGCTCTTGTTCAGG
>CAIOOC010000417.1 GCA_903859795.1 uncultured Bacteroidia bacterium | reverse complement strand
GATTTTCAAATTTTCTATACAAAGATAATCTATTGTGTATAGATTTTCATATTTTCTTTACATATCAGATATCCTATGTATAGATTATCGAATATTCTTATCTTAAGTTTGATTTTAAATTGAGTTTAAATTCCCGGTGTAATGTATTTGGAAATTTTTTACTAGTTTTAGTTCATCAAAATATAGTCTAAATTCTCTCGTAAAAAAGATTTAAGGTGAGAATTTCCGGTCTTAAAATATCCCCCAAAATAGGGGTCGACCTGGTTCACAAAAATCACCCTTAAAAAATTGTTTCACAATTGTTTCACGGAGGTATTTTTATAATTTATAACTAATTATATATCAACAGGTTAAAAGGCGTCAATTTCGTCGTTCGGGACGACGAGGTCGTCGGTTCAAATCCGGCTACCCCGACTATTTATCTATATTTCAGTATCTTAGACTGTTCTTTGGAAAATAACCTAGACAATACAGAGTAATTTTATATCAACAGGTGATATTGAAGCCTGCGTAGATTAATGCCCCGGCTAAATCCACTTATAAATTAAAATCGTTGATAATTTAACCATTTCCGATTTAATTTAACCATTTCCATCCAGGATGGTTTGAAGAGGAACTTAAAAACTAACTTAATTCTACATCAAAAAATTACATAAAATAACTCAATACATTTCTCCTTTACTGAATGCCGATCACACAGGTGAGTGAATATACCACTTCTTACCTTTTTAAGCGGATTCATTGAAATAGCTATTATTCAGCAATTAAAATAGTTAATAAAATCGAAATAAAATGGAAATCAGGAAAAATTGGCATGAAAAGCATCACGAAACACTGAATTTTGGCAGTCGTCTCGCCGACTCTGTTGCAAAAGGAATGGGGTCATGGCGGTTTATAATTATCCAGACAATTTTAGTCATACTGTGGATGGGACTGAATCTTGTGGGTTATGTATATCATTGGGATGTTTACCCGTTTATCTTACTAAACCTAGTATTCTCAACCCAGGCCGCATATGCTGCACCTATAATTATGATGGCACAAAACCGGCAAAACGACCGTGACCGGATGCAAGCCCAGGCAGATTACCAAACGAATATAGATGCAAAGCTGGAAATTGAAGCGCTCGCTCTAAAAATTAAGTCACTCGAAGTAGATAAACTGGATAAAATCATTCAAATCCTGATAGAAATGAAGGATAATCCTGTAAAATGAAATGAAATAAATCTCTTTCCGGGTAGTAAATTGTTAAAGAACAAACTATTCAAAGACTCCCAGGGGGGCTAAAAAAAGAGGGATGTATCACACCCCTCCTCAAGAATTTTTATTTTTAGACTAAGAAGTCAGGTAATCAATCATATTTACGGGGAATAAACCACCGCTCCCAAAGGCAGAAACTAATGTTGAGTTTCGAGTAAGTTTCAAGGATCAATTGATTCTTGTTTGAACCTTGTTGTCCAATTTCCAGTGATAAATTTATAGAATTCCGATCACGTCTGATTGGGAGTGATACCCCGGCTGTTGCTGCATAACTGCTGATTTGGACTCCATAAACATTTAAATAACCTGATTGATACATAGCGCCGATTCGGTATCTGATGGTTTGACCAAGCCTTTGCACATCATATTTAGGAGCTAATTCCAAACCAACATGATAACTCTCATTCAATGCCAAACCTTTGACGTCCAGATTGACCTGAGCCTGCCTGTAGTCGCTCCTGCTATAGTCGGCAGTAAAAAGGTATTTACTATTGAATTCAAGCGCAAATCCCAATCCGCCCTGAAATGGAAGTTTTAGTTGGTCCTGTCGATTTACTTCAGTGAGTACGACTGATGATCCTGATGCGATACTCAGGTTAGAGGTTCCATTGAGGTAACTGCTAAGTTCGGCTGTACCTCCAATGGTAAGGAGAGTCTTTTCACTAATTTTCGAATGAAACTGAAAACCCGGCTTTACCGTAAGACCAACATAGCTAACATTATCAATCCTTGTAATTGAAGATCCCATAGGCGGAAGATCGATGCCTGTTTTAGACATATTACCCCAAAGCAGAGAACTCCGCAATCCAATTGATAATCTTTTGTTAACCAATGCTCCGATTGATGCCGACGCCTCTGTCAAACCTCCTTGTCCGGAATAGGTAACCGGGTAACTTAGAGTTGTTCCATCCAAACTCTTCGTACTATAAATTTTATATCCGACATTGCTTTTGGGATTTAGTGTAAAACCAAAGCTTAGTCTCCTGTTTATAGGAAAAGCAAGGGCAGCCCAGCTGATATTTCCGTTTAGCACATTGACAGAATTGGTACTATTTTGCAGGTTGGAATATTTGAAATTTATTCCGGCATCAGTTGCCATACTCTGGGCAGGTAGAGAGGTAAGAGAGGCGGGATTTGATAAATTCAGGAAAATATTGGATCTTAAGGCCATTCCTGTGCCTCCTAACCCCATATTTCTTCCTCCATCGGTATGTTCGAGTTCCCCGATTCCAAAAATGGAATATGGTGAATTGGTATTATTTTGCCCCGAAACAATATAAGCAGAAATGGAAAATATTAATATTAAAGTTAACCGTCTCATTCCAAAGTTTTATTAATAAGTATTTTATTTAATGGAACAGTTTAAAATCTGCTCCTGTTCACAGGAAATTGATAGGATTACCTAATTACTTTTATCGATATAACAGAAGACCTGCATTTTAAAGATATTTTTATTTAAAGCATTTCCTGAAAATGACAAATAATTAATGTTTTGCCCGGTTTTATTTCCTAAAGTGCCAAGCATAAGTGAATTACCTGTTATTGTCGATGAAGCAAATTCGGTGGTGAAAAATTGTGTAACATCAAGAACATAGTAAGGTACCTCGTCATATGCGGCAGGGACCACTTTGGTTGCAAAGATGTTACTCCCAAGTGAACTGGAATATTGAGCAGATATTACATTTCTCCGGTCAATAATATAGACTGCCAGGGTGTCCGGCAAAGGGTTGTTTACTGAATATGAATTTAAATCAGGAGTCAATTGGATCTTGGCATTAATCAGTACAGTATTCTTGCCATAACCTTTCAAATACTGCGATCCCGGAAT
>CAIOOC010000416.1 GCA_903859795.1 uncultured Bacteroidia bacterium | reverse complement strand
ATTTTTTAGTGATCAGCAATTTTATTCCACGCTGTTCCATGAACTAGTCCACAGTACTGGGCACAACAGACGGCTTGGACGTCACGAGAAACTTAATGACCATCAATTTGGATCCCGTGATTACAGTCAGGATTATCCTAACCAAATAATTATTCCCAACTTTTTATCTGCATGTTCAGATACACAAAGAGTTAGTGGCGTAAAATGTTGAGATAATATTTGGTTAAAAATGGAGGTAGCATGAGAAAGGATGGTATCCTTTTCGATTGAAATGTGGTATCCTTTTCGATTGAAATATACACGTAATTATAATGTAGGGGTTGTTACAAGAACGGCCCCTACATCATTTCCTTATTTAAGGCCAAGATACTCCAATAGGTCTTTCTTTTTGCGGATATTCTTCCACTTTTTACCGGTGTATTTTATAACATCGTCTTCAAGCATTGCCAAAGCCTGATTCTTTTGCTCTGTAGAGACAAAAATATAGCGCATGGTCGTGTTTATGTCAGAATGCCCCATCAGTCTTTGGATGGCTACGATATTGAGATGTTGCTCCAGCCAATGACTGGCTCGTGCATGGCGTAGCTGATGGCAGTGCAGATTATCAGGCACTCCAGGATTAATATTGTGCGCTTTCTGCGCGTATATTTTTAGACGCTTGTTTACACCCTCCTGGGTGAGTTTCTTTTTTCCTCCGTCATAATGAACGAAGAACAACAGGTCAACGAGATTAGGCTTTTTGCCATGGAACATTTCGATGTAGCCATTTAGGACTTTAGCTACATCTTTAAGTATTGGTGGCGATCTTCTTTTGGCTCCCTTACCCAAGACAGCAATATAGTTTTTACCATTAGTTTCATTTAGATGGATGTCAGAAATTTTTAACGATAACACCTCGTCAATACGAGCCCCGATACTGTAAATCAGATAGAATAGCGTAAAATCACGTTTCCCGATTTTGGTTTTGAGGTCGATGACATTAAAAAGAGTCTTTATGGCCTCTTGTGTTATTTCCACCTGTGCAGGTCTGACATATCGCATCTGCCTAACTTCTCGGGCCTCCATTCCCATTTGGACAAAGCGGATGTCTTTTTTGCTCAAGAACTTAAGAAAGTTCTTTAAGCAAGCCAGCCGTTGATTACAAGTGGAGTTGGAGCAACTTCTTACATTTTTTAACCACAACATCCATTCCTGGATATGAACTATTGAAAAGCTATCGCCTGAGAGATTGTCACAATCGGTTGACTTGACATCTTTCATGAAGATGGCGTAAAGGGTAATGGCTTCATGGTATGCCCGCAGAGTATGAGGACTCAGAGCCCTTATATTGGGAAGATATAATTTCTCCCACTCACGCATTGCCTTTGCAATGACTATGGATTCAGTTAGTTTCTTCATTTTCAAAAAAGTTTGTAAGATCTGGTAATAGGTCGTGAAGAGCTTGTCCAGTCAGTTCTTCTAATTGCTTAAAGAACAAAGGAACAAGTTGATAGTAGTAGCAGGTGCTTTCGATTTTTCGATGCCCCATCGAGTGGCTGAGATAGAGTAGCTTGTCAAACCACTCCGTACCGTCATAATCCCAACTATTGATGTTAGTCACAGCGTAAAGGCTACGGAGATCGTAAGCTCGTGCAGGTTCACTGGATATGGTTTTCCAGATATTTCTAAAGACTATTGCTTGCCACGCAATTCTATGGAAGTTGTCATTGCTGATGGGAAAAAATATTTTCCTGCCTGGCATAAGTCGTTCCATGGCGTCATTATATTGCTTTAACAAGTTCCACATTGTTGGATGCAATGCCACTCTGTGTTGATCAAGACCTTTAGAATGAGCAATGTTGATTATGCCATTTGTGAGATCAACGTCCTCGCAGCTGAGCATACGAGCCTCGTTTGTACGCATACCGGTACTGTAAAGCAATCGGAAGTATACGGGAATTTGGATTTTCCTTAGTTTGAATTTCAACTCGTTTTGCCACTCATCAAATTTAATTGTGGCGGTGGAATGAAAAAACGCGCTTAATTCATCCTCATTGAACCCATGGGGATTATATGTGGATTTCTGGACAGGCAAGTTTTCCGGTATCAACACATTCGTCCATCCGTGTTTATTGCTATATCTTAAGAACTTACGTACCGGGAGTATCCGCAAATTCCGTGATTTGCATATTTCATCAGGCCTTTTACCGCACCACCTATTGACAATATCATCTGTGAGTATCGCTACATCAGGGCCAATCGATGCGAAGTATTTGTTAAAACGTATGAGAGTCTTATGTGCAAACCATGACAGATGATTAGATGCTTTCATGTAAAAGATGTATTTGTCCATCATGTCAGATATTGACGTTTCAACCAAAGGAAGTTCCGTTTCTGAGACAACCTTCTTTTGCCTGGAGATTTGGATTTTTGGTGGAAGAGTTAAGGATGTATAGCCGCAGCTATTGGTGTATCTGAGAAATTGTCGGATACAACCAGCTCGACTATTGTGTGAGAGATCAGTCTCGCCCGGGCGTTTCTTACACCATTCATCAACCAGTTCTTGCGATACATACTCCACCTGTTTTTTATTCATACAGAAACGAGTAAATGTTGTTAACGGCAAGAAGCTCTTAAGCCCTAATATCTTTCCTTTGGATTTATGGTAATCCACATAGATATTAGCCAGTTCTTCAATCGTCTTTGTTTTCATATCTCGAACACCTCCTTCCCAACGGGATACTTCTCAATGCTTAACCCACATTCACTCAGATGCTTGATGTCAGTGTCGATATATGGATTTAAAGATTCTGGGGATAGGTGACCCAGAATGTCACTGATAATTCTAGGTTGAACCCCGTTTTCGAGGATTTTAGATGCCAGGTAGCGTCGGAACAATCGAATGCCATTTTCTTTATCATCGCATCTTATCCCTAATTTTTCAAAAAAACGTCTAATAATACCTCCTATGGTACTTGAGTCCATCGGATTTTCCGGACAGTGGACATTAGTGAAAATGTTCTTTATGTCCAGGTTACTCGGACGTTCATTTACGAGGTAGTCTACCAAGGGGTTGCCAACTACAGCTCTAAGTGGCAATACCATAGGTTGTTGTGTTTTGGATTGGGTAAGAATGATTAGGTCTCTTTTCCAATCAATATTGTCAATCCGCATTTGAGCTATGTCAGTTCCTCTTAATGCCGTATACATAAGCATTGACACAACAGCTATATCGCGCAAAGACAAATCATTTCGCGCACCCTCTTGTAAATTCTCTTTAATGATACGAATCTCATCATCTTTAAGGGTGGCAAAATTCTTTCTGCCGTTTTTTAAAGGAGGAATGTCATCTATGATACGTGCGCATTCAACATAGTAGTCAGTCCCAAGGGTCGCTTTTAATACGGTGTTGATTTTGTTCCTATAGGAGCAACCTCTTAGCTGTCTGCATCCGTCATAGAAGAAGGATAGTATCATGGTTTCCGTGATGCCACGTAAATCAATAGCCCCATTTTGCTGCATATGAAAAAAGAAAGAGGATGCCGCATTCGCTTCTACCCTGATGGTCTTGGGGTACTTACTTGTCCTGTTCGCTACTTGCTTGTAATTGTCAACTACACCCTTGAAATACAGATTTAGATGGCCATAACTGGTTTCTCTGTACCCAGTAGGTGCGAATTTGAGTCTGTTGGGGAAATGATCGAACTCATCAAACCCTTGAATAGTACGCACAGATGTGCGATAATAACAAAGTCTTTTGATACTTCCTTCTAGACCTTCCTCGGAAATAAATTTAGAGTAAAAATCTGCGTAAGATTCATACTTTCCCTCGTGCTCAAACAAAAGTCTGAGCCTTACCTTCACGGAGCCAATGGCAACCTTGCCGAATCCGTTAGCTT
>CAIOOC010000415.1 GCA_903859795.1 uncultured Bacteroidia bacterium | reverse complement strand
CACCATTTTCTATAACCAAATCTGGTTTGTCACTCATTTTATTTTTTAATGCCCAGGAAGCATAACGAAATTTTCCTTCTCCTAAGTCATCAATTCTAATTCGAAAAGCTGATGTTTCTATAATGCAAATTGGCTGTTTAAACTTTTGAAGTGATTTATGCAGTGTTTTCTTTTCATTGCGAATCAGTTCTTCTTGTTTTCTTTTTTCGACTTTTGATTGATAATTCACCATTATTAAATTACCATTTTGATTTAGCCAGAGTTGACCATCGAAAAGCATAATGCCACGCCATCCAACTTCCGACCAATCTACAGAGGGTATGGATTTCACTATCATTTCAACTAAACTGTCGTCAAAAACTTCTTTATACCTCTTCAAGAATTCTTGGCTATTCTTAATCTTAGGGATGGGATACTCTCTCTCAAAAGGAAATATCGTTTTAGCAACTAATTTTTCTTTATTATGAGATTTAAAGCAGTCGATGAAATCATAAATTAATTTCTGATATTCCTTGCTCATAATTTGTCCAGAAACAAATAAGACGTTAATTGTCAGAAGTAATACTGTTGCTGTTTTTTTCATGTCGTAAGGTAGAATATTATGCCTAAAGTAATAGTACTTTATTTAATCTATACTCAAATGTATGTTAAATAAATGATGGTTAACTGATAAACTCTCTGAAATACATTAAAGTTGAGAGGAGTCGCCTTGGTTTTAGCGATTGGGTAATATAATTAGTGGTACAAATGTTTGAGGGAATATTTTTATTAAAGGGAATTAATTTTCACTCAGGATTTTCCCTAAGATTATTTTTTTATCGATTTCCACTAACTCATACCATAAGTGAGTATCCTTAATAGTTTCAATATCATGAATAGGAATGTATTTTTTAAATCTTTCAAATAGTTCAAAAGACCAATCAAGATTATTATTTTGAATCAATGCTTTCCAATCCCATTTGTCGGCATATTCTGCTAAAATTTCATCAGGAATCGAAGTTGCATAGCATGACAACTCATGCCAATCCCAAGATGATTCAAATTCTTTTATGATGCTCCAAATATTTATATTGGTAGAGTATCTGAAATTTTGGAGTATTCTTTTTGATAATGTTTCCCAGTTAATATTATCCCAGAATATATGAAGTAGCCTTTTTGTCCAATAAACTTTTACGTTTTCACATAATTTAGCCCAGTTTATTTTTTCAACATACCGTTCAATGATCTTTTCACTCCAGATAAAATTATTTTCTCCAGAGATTTTTTCCTAAGCAGCATTTTCTATTTCTTTTATCAAAAATTCCTCTTCAAATGTTTGCAATTCATTTTTTAGTGTCATTTTAGTACCTCCTTTTAATTTTGGTGAATTATTTAGTGCCAAAAATATTGGACAAATAAGACAAAGTGTGTCGCTGTAAATTTAAATCCTGGAACAACATAGTTTATTCGTGCATTTGCAGAAAACAATATTGGGGTAACTTATTGAGATCAAATTACATTTAATACACATGCCGAATAGGATTAATGGCCTTCTTCCAATTTGTTCTATTGTACTAATTTTCTTCTTTGTGCGACACATCATGGCGTCAGAAATACTACTTTTGATTTAACGACTTATCTAAATCACTGTCACCATGTCCAAAAAAGGCTACATCTCACGTTATTTATTAATCATTAAGAAACTAAAGGCAAAGCCGTACACCTCTTATGAAGAATTAAAGAATTATATCGAAAACCAGATTGAATTTCTTCAGATGCTGGATGATCAACTAAGTGTAGGTCTTTCATTAAGGACATTGCAAAGGGATATCAAAGAAATCAGCAATAATTTTGGCATTGATATCGAATATTCCAGATCAGGGAAAGGATATCACATTATTCAATCTGAAACCGAAAATATGAACTTTCAGCGAATGATGGAAGCTTTTGATTTGTTCAACTCACTTAACCTTACGCAGGATCTTTCACCATTCATTGATCTTGAAAAACGCAAACCACAGGGGACAGAAAATCTATACGGACTTCTTCATGCCATCAAAAACAAGTTTTTAATAAAATTCGATTACCAAAAATTCTGGGATGACGATATCAGCCAACGTATTGCTGAACCTTATGCCATGAAAGAATTTAAAAACCGCTGGTATTTGATGGCAAAGGATAAAAAGGATTGGAAGATTAAGAGTTTTGCGCTAGACCGATTGTCGAATCTTGAAATCACCAGCAAAACCTTTATTTATCCTGAAAATTTCCATATCGAAGAACATTATCGGTATTGCTTTGGCATTATTGATCCCAACAAAGAAGAGCTAGAAGATATTGTATTATCCTTTGATCCGATTGAAGGTAAATATATAAAGACCTTACCATTACATAGCTCCCAGCATATACTGATTGATAATGAACAAGAATTAAGAATAAAGCTAAAATTGTTTGTGACCTATGACCTAGTTATGGAATTGCTTTCGCATGGCTATAATTTAAAGGTTTTACAGCCTGAGTCATTGATTGAAGAAATCAGGTCGGTGCATGAAAAGGCATTTAAACAGTATTCTTAAAACCTAAATATTACTTCGCTTTTGGGACACTTCAGGAATAAAGTGTGATTTAATCCACAAATAATCTGAAAAAACCATTATTAATTTCACGGCGACACTTCTTGTCGTTATGCTGCGATATCTTTGATCCATAACTTAAAATCAAAATTATGGAATCACAAGCATTCATCCTCAAAAATTTCGTTGAAAACCAGAGACCCATGGTGTTTTCTATGCCATCTGTGAATTCCGATCTTTCAAATGCATTCAATGACAGGTCGGACTCTTACCTTAACGAAAAATACCTGTTCTTCGCCATGTTTAATGCAATCCCCAATTTCATAAATGAAATCAGGATTGACTGCAGTAGGGCACATATTTGGTTTGCAAATCAATACAAAAATGAAATCAAGAACTCACACTATACAAAGATTTATTTTAGAGGTAATAAAAAGGCTGAAATTGACGACATTTTTTACTTTTTGTTTGAGGATCTGATCGTTTACTTTGATACCCAAAACTCAATTGTAAGATTCCTTTTTTGTAAAACGGATATTCTCAAAGTCGAAACCATAATTAATCAAATCAAAGGATTTAAAGAAAAACGTACCCGCAAAAATGATTCCAGTATTAGCCTGTTGGTGAATACCCAAAGAGGAATTGATACCAAGGAAATGAAAATAACCAAACCAAAACTTAGCATTAGTGATAATTACAATGATGACTTAAAAGATATCTACCCGACTATATTAAAGCGACTTTCAAAGAAGAATGATAAAGGCATCATTCTATTACATGGTAAGCCCGGGACCGGAAAAACGTCATTTATCCGATACCTGATTTCATCGGTCAAAAAGAATGTCATCTTTCTCCCTCCCAATATGGCATCGGCTATAACAAACCCTGATTTTATTCCGATCCTGATTGAAAATCCGAATTCGATATTCGTGATAGAAGATGCTGAAAATATTGTTGTGGACAGGGAAAAAAATGGAAGTTCGCCTGTTTCGGCAATACTTAATATTTCGGATGGACTACTCTCAGACTGTTTAAACGTTCAAATCATCTGTTCTTTCAACACTGATCTTTCAAAAATTGATAATGCACTGCTTCGAAAAGGCAGGTTGATTGCTAAATACGAGTTTAAGGAACTTGAGACAACGAAGGCGCAGTCGCTTTCACAAAAATTGGGATACAATTCAATTATCAATTTTCCAATGTCTTTGTCAGCTATTTACAATCAGGAAGAAAAAGATTTCCAGCAGGTTAAAAAGACCAATTCTGTAGGATTTAAATTTTAAAAAATGGGAACTCCAAAAAATTAAATAGCTTTGATGGAATAATTTCGAATTCGATAAATTTTAAAAATATGGAACACAAGGACTGGAAAACGAATATTGGTGATTATCTGGGTGGTAGGAATATTTACCGAATCGGTTATTTAAACAAGCAACTTGCAGCTATATGTAAAGAGTGGACAGCTTATATCCAACAATTTGACGGTATAAAAGCGTATAGTTCAGTCGATTCTCTTCCTTATGAGCTAAAACAGGATTTAGAAGGGAAGTATATTTTTGTATGTATCGGGGTGAGAAGTATGACCAAAGAATACTACCCATTCAAGGTTTTACTATACTTCGTGAATAATCTAAAAATGGTAATTAACTACCCAGATTATTCGTTTAAAAAGATTTTCGATAATCTTATTGATTGCAATGAGGCTGATCGAAGGCTGAAAGAAAAATTTATGCCCGATTTTTATGAATGGAAAACAGAGACGCTGGAAGGGCCTGAGATTCACGAAAGCAGTTATATATTTCAAATCCTTAATAATCGGTTGACGGAGTGGATGGATAAGCAATTGGCCGAGGATTAAAATAAATTCTGACAATAGTCGAATGCTATATAATTTATTAATATTAACCCAAAAATAGAATAACAATGAATATTCAAACAACTCTTTTCCCATTTTGGCAAACCAAGCCAAACGAAATCGACTTACTTATTGATAATTTAAGTGAACATGGATTTTTTCCTAATTATGCTCCATCAACTGGGCTTTGGCACAAATACGACCTTCCATATATCGGAATTTCCGATGAAGAGAAAAAGATCGCCAGGGAGAAATATTTTGATGGTGTATTGGGAATTTACAAATCAGTAGGCCATGATTGGGTTCATGAGGGACGGATTGTTCTTTTCATAAAAAACATCGAAAAAGTTGCTTCTGGTTACGCAAATAAATTTCAATTGCCAGTGGAAGAATGCATTGCTGATTTAACAAAAATTGTATTGCTTCATGAAATTGGTCATTGGCTTTTTCATTATATGCAAGAAAATGGATCATTTAGTAATAGACATTATGATCAAATCTCCAATGATTTGCATGAAGCCATTGCGCAACATTTTGTAATCAAGGGTATTGGGAATGATGCATCGATGAAAAGAATGTTTGACTGGTTGATTAAAGACAATCCTCCATATAATATAATCCTGGATTTCGAGTCTGCAGCTCTAGGTGCTTTGCGAAGAATGAATGCTGATAATGTGCCATTGACATTAAAGGCATTTGAAGAATTTCTGACTAATTACCGAGGATTTGTGGCGTCACAGAATTTTTTATAATTTTAAGAATCTTAAAAGCAAGAAAATCTCTAATTTATATGACATGGAAGAACCAAAATTTAGTTTTTTGATTAGTCTGTTTGAATTAACAGACCAAAAACTTGTTGAAACCTTAATGATAGTAATTAAGGATCTTATTAAATTGGACGATCTTATTTGGATTGAGTACAAACCGCCCATTGGAAAGTCTGTTATTTCGAATACACTATTTGGCAGAGCTGTAAAAAAAGATTTTTTTCTTTTCAAAGCAATAAGAAATTTGAATTGGTCTCTTGTTGGTTTTACCAGTGAAGAAGCTACCTTTAACAAGGGGAACAAAATAAAAACATTTAGTTTTCAGATTAGTATTCTTAGGCAAAAGTCAAAAAATATTGACTACAAGAGATTATTTGAACAGTTAATTAAAATCAGGAATCTAACAACAGCTATTGTGTTAAGGACACAAACTAAAATAATTTCATATTATAATACCGAAATTGGACCAACCCATAATATCAGGGTAGAAAATATTGATAAATCTTTGGTTGAACAATTAGTTATAAAATATGAACCTTGGATTGAGGAAAAAGTTTGTGAATTATTTGTAAATAACAAGGTACTGCCTCATTAAATTATCATATAATATGACAATCCGTTGATCCATTGATATCAATCGACTGGATTAAAAACTATTTTGGGAGAAAATTAAGAAATGATTTGAAAATTCACACAGTTTATTTCGAATATCTGAAAGTAATGAGCCTTTTAATAATCAAAAACGGCAAAGTTGAAATCCGAAAGGAGAACAGTACTTTGATCAGGACTTTTGGAAACGGAGATGCTGTCTCTGCAAAACCTGGGGAGTCAGTTCGATTCTGACGATGTTCTCCGCACAAAAGAATGTATTATGTTTTCTTACACAAATTAATACAGTATGAAAAGTTAATGTTCGCTATTGTTCTGGCATTTCTACTCCTTTCCTGTGCAAAGCCCAAGAAGTTCGAGATAGGAGGAAAAGTGAAAGAAGTACAGCCGTACGGATTCTTGAACCCGTCTGACAAGAATGACAGCATTCAGTATGCTATAAGCGTCGAGGACGTGATACTGAGTGCCGTGTTCAGCGAGACGCTAGTAGTGCCAGTAGTAAGCCTTGGATATTTTATGTGGAAACCTGTAGCAAAGAAATGATAAAGACACTGATACGAACATTATAGAACTGGGACTAAATCATCTAATTAGCAGTCCCTTTAATTTATTAAAAGACTTCCCTTAGGTGATTTTTTACTGATAATGCATATCCACAAAAACCGATTTATGCAACTTTCAAAAACCGATTTTCAACTTGGATCTTCTTGTCCTAAAAAATTGATCTACAAGAAAAGAGGATATCCTACAAGCAATGACACCGATGAATACATGGCAATGCTGGCACAAGGCGGGTATATCATCGGAAAGATGGCTACATTACTTTTTGATGAGGGCATCGAATTAGAAGGATCTCAAGAAATGGCAATATTTGAAACGGAAAGATACCTTCAACTTGAGAATTGTGTTTTATTCGAGGCGACAATCAAATCAAATGATAAAATAGTTCGAGTTGATATATTAAAGAAGAACGGCAATCACATACACATCATCGAAGTAAAAGCGAAGTCTCATGATTCCGAAGATGATAAAATCAGCCAGGAGAAAAAGCTGGAAAATTATATTGAGGATGTCGTTTATCAATACCATGTTATTTCAGAGAAATACCCCGATTATGATTATTTCTGTAGTCTTTTGATGCCCGATAAATCCAAAAGAACAGAAATAGATGGGTTGGCAGGTTGGTTTAATATGGAATTTGATAAAACACACCCAGCTGAAATTGAAGAATTACCTGCACAACAACATTCTGCATTTAAAAGACCAATAGTTAAATTTAAATATGATGATGATCCAGATAGGGGAAAGTATATCAATCAGCTTAAGAACGATGGGATATTGGAATATCGGGATGTAACAAATTTGGTAAAAGCCAAAGTAAATGATATTAAGCAGCGGGCAGATAATTTTCTACGTATCCTTAAAGACGGTATAACTACCGAGGATTTTGCCATCAATAAGAATTGTAAATCCTGCGAATTTAAAATATTAGGCGACCCAAAGTGCGGGTACATGGAGTGCTGGGGAGATTTGGCAAATTCAGATCCACATATCTTTGATTTGTACTATGGAGGCACATTGGGGAAGAATGTTTATTTGGATGAATTAATAAAAGCGGGCAAAACATCTTTGTACGATATTGACTTAAGTGTTCTAAGTAATGCCAAAGGTCAAACAGGAGTTCGGGGTGATAGACAATTAATTCAGCTTCAACACACAAAAACGGGAACAGAGTGGATATCTCCAGAATTCAAGAATGTTTTGAACAGCTATGTTTACCCATTGCATTTTATTGATTTTGAAACATACACTGGGGCAATCCCATTTCATCAGGGCATGAGACCTTATGAATTAATAGCCTTTCAATGGAGTTGTCATACCATTAAATATAAAGGTGCTGAACCAATCCATACTGAATGGATTCATACGGATAATGCTTTCCCTAATTTTGAATTTGCTAAAGCATTGATGAACCAGATCGGGAATATGGGAACACCTTTTATGTGGGCGACACACGAAAATACTGTCCTAAGGACAATCTTGAACCAGATGGAAATTTTCGATTACCAAGATGATTCGCTAAAAGAATGGCTTTTGAATATTACAAATGATTCAAAAATGGGAAGGGATGGAAGGTTAAATGATATGAACGCTTTAACGCTTAAATATTATTTTCATCCCGATATGAAAGGACGGACATCCATAAAAAAGGTTCTTCCTGCCATATGGAATAATAATTCCCAATTACATGATATCCCATTTTTCAAAAGATATTCAGCTAAAGACGCCAATGGGGAAATAATTTCGCCATATAAAACTCTTAAAGGGGAATTTAATACAAATGACGATGAAGATGCTGTAAATGAAGGGACAGCTGCCATGAAAGCATATAATGATATTAGATTTAATGAATCCTTATCAACGTCTGAAAAGCAAGAACTCAAAAGGCAATTATTGCAGTATTGCGAGTTGGATACGATGGCAATGGTGATGATTGCAAATTACTGGGGGTTGAAATAAATATTATTACTTTTATAATTCATAGGATAGAAATTATTGTTTTGATTTTCGAAGCTCATCTGTTATATTTTTGAAATAATAAATTTAACAAACCATGACACAAATCAATCTTTTAGGACTGCATCATTTCGATGAAATTACACCAGGATGTCTACTCGAAGCTCTTCAAAATCCAGGAGTTTATATTTGGGGATTTCTGGCTGAAAAGGGGGACAACCATGACCATAAAATTTTATGCTACCCGGAATATCGGCATTACAAAGGGGTCATTGATGAAAGTTTTTGTTTCATTCCATATTATGTTGGAGAAAGCAGCTCTTCAATTTCGGACAGATTAATAAAAGATCACCATCAGCCTACCAAAAACCCTGCAAACAAATATACGAGGATAACTAATGGATATTTTAAAGGATTTATTAATAGTGATAAATTGCCTTTTGGGGGAACAAAATCGAGAAAAAAAATTGTTGGATATTTTTATAAATGTATTCAGGGTATTTCGCCCAATAAATATTTCGGATTAGTTAAGTCTCAAGTTATTTATAACAATATTTTTAACTTCTTACAGGGAGTATGTGGCAGTAAAATATTTCCTAAATATAAGAATCCTGTAGGTTCAATAGCAAAATCCCATTTTCCGATCACTGACCAAAATAATAATGGTGCCAAGTTTGACGATATATTACATGAGTATATTAATGTTCGAAATAATTTTTATTTTTTATATGCGCCGTATAATGGAAAAACGACTGATTTGGAGGCCGTTTTATATTTTCAATTGGTAGGTTTTACAATTGGCTCAACCAAATTGGATCTTAATCAATTAGTAAAAAAAGGGCTAAGTAATCAATATAGCATCAATTTACCATATGGAATTAATATTTTAAAGTCTGGAATTTCAGATGATTTCGATGGCTTTTAACTGGTTCGTCCCAAAATAACGCTTATCCTATTTTAATCTGTATAATGATATACTTAGGACTCTACTTAAGGGTCATTTTCTCTTGATTTAACTCAAAGAACTAAGTACATGACAAAAATTGACAACATTCAATAAATTTATCTATATCATTAAAAGACAGTACATTTGAAAGATATGTCAGTCCATATTTGAATAAACTTTGAGCTCTTCTCCCATGCTTTTTGATCTTGATTGGGCGAAT
>CAIOOC010000414.1 GCA_903859795.1 uncultured Bacteroidia bacterium | reverse complement strand
CCAGGGGAATTTTGCGATGGCGGGAAGTAAGACAGAGCATATTCCAATCAATCAGATGGTTTTGTTGTGTGGGCAGGATCTGCCGACGCTCGATGTGGCGCTCCTGGAGCGGTGCCTGTGCCTTACGGCCTATAAGAGTGATTATACCGATGAGCAGAAAAGCCGGTACAATGAGTTAAAGGATCTGGAGGAAAGGGGGTTTGCCCATCTGACAGATGATTTTCTGAAGTACCGGGAACAGGTCATTGAGCGCTTTGCAATGGACAATGGAATGATCCAAACATTGATTTCTCAAAAGTGCAAGGATGTGTCTGTGAGGCTTCAAAAGAACCTTTCTACAATTCTGACCACCTTTCATATTCTTAAAGACCACTTTAAGTTTCCGTTCACCTTTGATGAGGTCCTTGAATTTGGTATGAAGGTGATCCGTGATCAGCAGAAGTTCATTGAAAGTTCGGATGATCTTAAGAATTTCTGGAGCATTTTTGCGACCCTTTTGGAGCAGGACCGAATCAAGGAGGGTAGAAATTATGTACTTCACGATGTGGTTCAGATTAAATATGTGGGTAGTGAGGAGCAGATTACCTATGCTAAAGGAAAAGAAATATTATTTCTTCGTTGGGATGGCTTATATCCCATGTATGCTGAGTATTCCAGACGAAGTAACATGGTGGCGCTAGGCGAAAAGACCATTCAGTTTTACCTGGAGAAAACCAAATATTTTCAAGGCCGGCTAAAATCAAAAAAATTCAGGGATAAGCAAACAGGTCAGGTATTTGTGAACCAGGCCTATTGTTTTGATTATTTGGAGATGAAGGAGGTCATTAGTCTGATTGAGACCAATGAGCCGGATATTGAAACCGGTAATGAAGACATGCGGACTGAGGCATTTGTTGAAGAACAAAAAAAGATTGTTTATCCACAGGAGGAGAAATATAAATGAGCCTGTTAAAAATAAAACCAAACGTAGCCTTGTACGAGGATTTAAGGCACTACCGTCACTACCTATACTACTTAATTAGTAATCAATTCAATAAATCATTAAATATGGTAGTGAACCGGTAGTTCGGGTAGTTAGGGTAGTGTATGTAGGGTAAGTTTCCAACTACAGACCACCCCCTGACCTAAAAAATATTTTTTTCTATGAAAAATGGGATTGAAAAGCAGAAATTAAAGTCATAAACCAATGTAACGGAATAAAATGATGCACACACGAATCAATCAATTATCCACTTCTCAATTACGAAGGCTGATTGAGCTGCGGTTTGAACTGGAGAAGTTATTAAAACTGGTTTGTTATCTCACTGAATATTCTGTCGATGATTTAAAAGGTAAAAGTAAATACAGGGATATCGCTTATATCCGGGGCGCGTATGCATGCCTGGCCAGGACCAGACATCCTGATGCTTCCCTTGATTTGATTGGATCAATCCTGAACAGGGATCATTCAACCATTTCCTGTATGATCCGGGAAATAAAAGATGTTAAGCAAAAGCAGGAGCACTATATCTGGCTTTGTGCCCTACTTAAAAATGAAGAGCGGTTTAAAAAAGCGAATCTGAATTAATAAAACTACCATGATCTTCTTTGTAACGATTCCTGTAAAGCTTTATGTGAAAAGGTTTTTAGAAAATAACTATGGCAATCCGGTGGATTTCCGCAAGTTTCCCAGGGAGCATGAAATGTTCAAGCGGATGTTGAAACGGCCATGCAAAAACTATGAAAAGATGTACCCTGTAAAATCGATAAAAAAGCCTGACTTTGTTGAAGTTGTTATTTCTGATCATGATTTTTACAGGTTTGGATGGGAACTATCCAGAACAGATGTTGTTGCCTTTGGAAAGTATTTCGAAAGTCATGCCAAATGGGTTATGCGTACCGTTATTGGTTCCTATGTAAGTTTTGGTGCCCCGCTGGATCGTTCAATCAATCTGTTCCAGCAGCGGTTTTCAATGGGTGAGGAGTATTGGCCGTTTGACAGCATAAAAAAGGATTTTTATCGTTTACGCACCAGTATCGATAT
>CAIOOC010000413.1 GCA_903859795.1 uncultured Bacteroidia bacterium | reverse complement strand
ATTGCACCAGGGATAATCCGATGGTACACCTCATTAAATCCAAATTTAAGGGTGCTGCCTGTTGCAGCAAAGTATTGAAAATCCTGTTTAAGGCTATAATCCTGAATTTTGGAAATGATATTCATTTTTACTCCACTGTTGATATTGATTTTATAATCATAATTGCTAAAAATCAGCGAAGTATTGGAGAATAACCTGTCGGAGAACAAGTGGTTCCAACGCAGTGTAGTTGTTGCATTCCCCCAGTTAATTCCAAATGTATTCCCGAATCCAAGGACGTCTTTCCCAAAATAACCGCTCAGATAAATCCTGTTTTTGTCGTTAATCCGGTAGTTCGCCTTCGCATTCAAATCGTAAAAATAGAGACTTGATTTGTTCAATGTGCTGTCGTGCGATGCTGCCAGAAACAAATCTGCATAAGTTCGTCTTGCCGAAATAATAAAGGAGCCCCTGTCTTTTACGATTGGACCTTCGACAAGTACACGTGAGGAAATTAGTCCGATACCGCCACTTACCCCAATCTTCTTGTCATTTCCGTCATTCATTTTAATATCCAGCACGGAGGAGAGGCGACCGCCGTATTCCGATGGTTCATTGCCTTTAAATACCGAAATATCTTTTATGGCATCTGAATTAAACACCGAAAAGAAACCCATCAGGTGGGAGGCATTGTATACCGTCGCTTCGTCAAGCAGGATAAGATTCTGATCTGCAGCTCCTCCACGCACATTAAACCCGCTATGACCTTCCCCAACGGCCTGTATTCCAGGTAACAGCTGGATAGTCTTTAAAAGATCCTTCTCCCCAAATAACACAGGTATATTTTGTATCTCCTTCGTATTTAGCCTTTGAAGCCCCATCTGGGTTTTGGTAACATTTTCATCTTTACGCTTTCCGTAAACCACAACTTCCTCCAATTCCCTGGCCTGTTCATTTAGTGAAAAGTTAACTTTCAGTGGTTTATCAAGATTTATTTGTTCTACCTGCGGTTTATAACCGGTAAATTGTGCCGTGATTTCATATTTACCTTCCGGCAAAGTGATAGAATAAAAACCATAGGCATTTGTTGTAATACTCTTAACAGGCAACTCTTTGATTACTAATACAGCTCCTATCAAATCCTCCCCCGTTCGGGCATCTTTAATCTGGCCGCTTACAGTCAATCTTTGTTGTGAAAAGAGTTGCATAACAGATACCAGAATTAACAAAACGAAAAGTTCAAACCTTTTTCTCATCCAAATTTTTTAAATGCCAATAAACTCATTAGGCATGTCCATTTTTAATTGGCCACTTCCAAAGTAAGAATCAAAACTTTGGTAACCTTGCCAACCTGAGGTGCCTGGGCTTGAGCATCAGAGATAAAGATTGCAAGTTTCAGGTGGGAAGGGTCTATTTGCTGAATGATACATTCGCTGATAAAATCCATCAGACCCACAAAACCACCCGGTGAAAAGCTAAGTGTAATTACATTATTGTAAGTAATGTCCGTTGTTGATATCCCATCTGAAGTTGTCGGTATTATAAGATTTTTATCCTGATTCATCGTGAATTTAAGACCAGTCCTGGGTTTATAAGGGGTGGCGTAGGTCAATCCTAAGGTATCGGCAGCCTGAGGTTGCACGTTTGGAATGCTGTTAACTGTGCAATAGGTAATTCCTGCAAGAACGCCGCCACTTTGGGGACTAATTGTAAAATTACCATTATTAAAAAAGATGTACTGATCAAGGTACGCCCCGCTTAAAAAAATGGTGTTCAATACTCCTGCGGGATAATTTTTCAAAACCGTGAAGTTTGAATCGGGTTGGGTGAATTCAATTCCAAACGAGGAACTGATTCTCCAGGCTTTCCCGTTAGGGTATGCTGTCCCGCCGGTGAGCATATCCATTTGATTCATTATAGGAATATCTACAGTAGTTGATGCATTGGTTTCTCCTCCGGGACCTAAAACCATAACTGTTACCGAATAGGTGGTCCCATCTTTTGGATAGGCATGGATAACAGTCGCAGTTGCATAAACAATTGCACTGTCTCCATCTCCGAATCTCCATTTATATGCAGTCGAATTTGTTGTTTGAAGTGTAAATGTCACTACGTTATTATTAACCTTGGCAATAATTGAAGCGGTTGGAAGTGAAGGATTGGGTTTACAGTAAGTAAATAAAAACAGGATTATGGAGAATAAACAGGTTAATTTGAAGTACTTCTTCATCTGTAAATAAATTGTTTTTTAAGGGTCCGATGGAATAGGCATGGTGATATTTTCATTCCGGATTGTGATTTATCAGCCATGAATATTTCATGCTTTAATTTTCAGAATCAATTTTCAGCAATATTACTTAATTTTCCAGTTGTATTTATTCAACGACTGAGGTTTAATCTCGCGATATTACTGAGGTATAAAGAAAAAAGCCGCTTCCAGGGAAACGGCTTTTCTTAACTAAGGTTTATACCTTAAATATCGCATAAATTACGGTGCTACTTCAAAATAAAGGACCAGTACGAGATTTGGCACACCTATCGCAGTAGGATAATTTGTTGAAACAAAAAGTGTAGCTACCATTTGTGAATCGGTCAGTGACTGAACAATACATTCACTTGTGGAATCCAGAATTCCCAGAAAACCACCTTTGGTAAAACTCAGAGTCATTACATTGGGGTAAGTTACATCAGCCACGTGAGAACCATCAGGGGCAGTAGAGATTGTAAAGTTTTTACCTTCATTGATCTGGAAAGTTGCTCCTGCAGGTGAAGTGAAAGGAGATGCATAAGCCAACCCTGCTCCAGCAGCATCGGGAAGGTTTGCCGTTGGTATGCCGTGTGCAAGACAATAAACATAACCTGCAAAGATCCCCCCGCCATTTGGATGGATTGTTAACGTGCCATCACTACTAAACTCGAATGAATCGCCGTATACTGCACCCAAGCCGACAGCAGCCAAAATACCGCCTGGATAAGTTTTCACAACAGGGGTGAAATTAGCTGTAGCGGCAGCAATAACAAAGCTGGGAGCCGATGCGCTTACACGCCACTTCCTTGATGCCGGAGCTGCTGCGGTACCACCAGTAAGCAGTTGTAATTTGGTCTTGGGAGGAATCGTTACTTTATTTGTAACAGTGGTCTGCCCTCCTGGTCCTTTAATGGTCAACGAAACAGTAAAATCTCTACCAAATTCGGAATATGTATGTACTGGTGCGTGAATTGTAGAAATGTAGCTGCCATCACCAAAATCCCATTCATATTTACTGTCGTTCGTCACTGTAGCGGTAAAAGTTACTACACTGCCGTCAACCTTTGCTGTGAAGGAGGCTGTGGGTAATTGGTATTCTTTTTTGCAGGCTACCACAATAATTAGCCCAACAAAAAAAAGGCTAGCCAGTCTAAAATACTTTTTCATAAACAATGATTTAAATATTAGATTCATAGAATTTAGTTGACAAATTTAAGATAAAATGATAAAAAACCATAAAATATATAGAATATTATTAAAATTCCGAATTCCCTATATTTGATACTAATCGTCTGTTTTATTTGCTGTTTTTGGACGCAACATAGTCATTTGCAAAATAACCGCGGCTGCTACGAAAATAGACAAAAGTGCGATATCACGGCTTAAATTGCCTGAGTCAGCTGATTTACCTAGGAAAGTAGTAATTAATGCCCCGGTAGAAATACCTGCAAGATTCATCAATCCATATCCGGTCGCTCTATAACGTGGAGATGCAAACTGGCATAAGATAGGCATACAGTTTACGTCAAACATTCCAAATCCAAGACCGAAGATTGATGCCCCCAGCATAATAGGAAGAAAATTATGACCAAATCCTATCAGCAGAACTGCCGGAATTGTCAATGTCAAGCCAATCGCACCGGTGAAAATCCTACCGCGCAAATTCCGTTGAATCCACCTGTCGGATAACAGTCCACCAATAATAACTCCAATCAGGGAAGACATAGCCATTGTAATCGTAGAGAGAGGACCTGCATGCGACATGTCGATATGCAGGTTAGTGGCGAACAACGTAGGTAGCCAGCTTTTTGTCGCCCATCCGGGCAAACTGGGTGCAGAAAAATAAAATAAAATCACCCAAAAGGAGATGTTGCCCAGCAATATACCTGTCCCTTTGAACAATTCCTTAAATTTCCGGGCTAGGGAATGGGTAAGGTCCAGGGCTACGACATAGGCTTTTTTCTCCCTTAGAAAAAGTATCAGGATAACACTGTAAATAACACCAATCATTCCGAAAACATGGAACGTCGTTTGCCAGGAGAAATTTCCGGCAATGGTTGCTCCGAACCCCCCAAGGGCTTGTCCAAGGTAGATTCCGGTCATATGCAATCCAACCGCCAGTGAACGGGTTTTTCCCTGATGATAATCTGCGATAAGAGCAAGACCTGCTGGCATATAAAATGCCTCACTAACACCCATCAGTGCACGCAGAACATAAAGCTGATCGAAAGTTTTGGCAAAACCCATCATCATTGTAACTGATGACCAGATAAACAAACTCCCGACAATCATCCATTTCCTGTTAAGCCTGTCAGCAATAATTCCCGAAACAGGGCTCATCAGGGCATAAATCCAAAGGAAAATCGCCATCAGACGACCGAAATTGGCTGCTGTTTCCAACTCTGTTATATCAATCATCATTGAGGGCTTCATTGTTGAAAGCATCTGCCTGTCAAGATAATTAAGCAGTGCGACTACCCACAACAAGCCGACTACAAACCACGGATACCATTTTTTATTCTGCATATAGTTTAGTTAAATTATTCTGGTTCAATCAAAGATATTTCACAAAAAAGTCATTCATTTTCACCTGCGAAAATTCATTCACACGCTTTACTACATCCATGGCATGCGGCCAACCCGGAACCCTGTAATAGACATTTGGAACTCCAAGACTGTCCAGTTTTGCTTTTAAATAATCGGATTGACTGATCGGCACCAGATCGTCTGAAGTGCCGTGGAGAATCATTGTAGGAGGATCCTTCTTATCAAGATACTGTATTGGGGACGCCTCTCTATAAAGTTCGGGGGTTTCCTTGTGAGAATGGGCAATCAAATGGTTTACTAACGGCTGGTTTCGTGCATATTCAGTAGTCAGATCAATCGGTCCGTAAATATCGACCACTGCTCTAATCCTGTGACGGTTTGACCGCATAAAAGCAGTATCGGTAGCCAGGCCAGGTTTTCTCCATTCATAAGCCGCCAGCAGAGCAAGGTGTGCCCCTGCCGAACCACCTATCAAGGCTATCCTGTCAGCATCATATCCATATTTTTCTCCGTTTTTGTAAAACCACTGAACCGCATCATTAATATCCTCCGCGCATGCCGGATAGGGCCCATCCTGAAGCAACCGGTAAGAAACAGTAGCGGTCATATAACCCTTTTTCGCAAACGACATCAGGTAAACCAAATAATCAGATCTTTTCCCGTGACTCCATGACCCACCATGAATAAAGACCAGCAACGGTAAAGGTTTTATGACATTTTTAGGTCGGTATATGTCGAGTTTAAGCGATTTACCGTTTATATTCTTATACTCAATGTCTTTATATTGTTCAATATCGGACGGGACATCGGGATTCATATCAATCAGTTTCTCCAGTCCTAAACCAACGGCAAGATAACCGGGGAGGACAAAATGATAACCAACAGGAGGATTCTCCGGGTTAAGAGCCGACCATAGCCTGGGTGTTACCAGTAGGATGCCTCCCACTATGACCAGGATCAACAGACCGGAGAATATGCGCTTGAGTATTTTCATAACCAATAGTATTTATTTTAAATATTTCTCAAAGAAATTGGTCATCCTGGCTTCTGAATAATTATTAACACGTTCGACGATGTCCATAGTATGCGGCCATAGCGGAACTTTGTAATATACGTTTGGAACGCCGAGGCTATCAAGTTTTATTTTTAACATATCAGACTGACTGACAGGTACAATCTGGTCAGAAGTACCGTGGAGAATCATTGTTGCTGGGCTGCTTTTATTCACATAATGAATAGGTGATGCCTCAAGATAAAGACCTGGTGCCTCTGTATAGGATTTGGCAAGAAACCCGGTTACTGTTGAATTGGTCCTTGAAAATTCAGTAGTAAGGTCTGATGGTCCATAGATATCTACAACAGCTTTTATATGGTGTTTGCTTTCATATCCGCTAGTTGTGTCAGATTGAGCTCCCGGTTTTTTCCACCCATAACCGGCAAGCATTGCCAGATGAGCTCCTGCGGAACCTCCAATAAGGGCAATCTGGTCGGGATCATAACAATAACCGTCCCCGTTTTTATAAAACCATTGAACTGCATCAGTAATATCCTCAACGCATGCAGGATAGGGTGCAGTCTCTAAAAACCGATATGAAACAGTTGCAGTAACATACCCCTTTTTAGCAAACGCGATCAGATAGACCAGGTAATCGGCCCTCTCTCCGCTACGCCACCCGCCTCCATGAATAAAAACTAATAACGGTGTGGTTCCGATTAAATTTTTTGGTTTATAAATATCCAGTTGCAGCGATTTACCATTCACATTTTTATATTCGATATTTTTAATTTCCTGAATATCTTCGGGAACGGAAGGCCTTCTGTTGATCATATGTTCCAATCCAAGCCCGATGGCCAGGTAGGTAGGTGTCAAAAAATGATACCCGATAGGTGGCTTCCCTGGATTTAAAGCGGACCAAACCCTGGGTGTTATCATCAGCATAATAGCGATGACCAGGAACGACAGCAGACCAATAAGAAGACGTTTAACTATTCGGGATATCATCTTGTTTTTGTTCGTTGGTTGGCTGGGGCGGCATCATCTGCGCCCTTACGCAAAATCATTATCGTTTATATTGGTTGTAGGGGCGCATGATTATGCACCCCTACGATAGTTATTGATTCAGTTCCCCCAATATTTCCCTGATATGACGGTGCAGTGCCGGTGCCGTTTCGGATCCCAGCGAGTTTACCTCACCGTAGGGAGCTCCGTCTCTTCCGTATGTCCAGGGAGCCTTTTCATCCCATTGACTCTTTGGAACGATATAACCGATCTCGTCATTTGCAAGACCAAAGACAAATTTATATTTCCCCGGCATAAGCTCCCTCACGGCCGGAACCTCTACAGGAGCTATTTTAAAATCCTGACCTTCAGGTGATTCGATTCCTCCATTCAGAATTTCAGGATATACCTCTCCCGGGAAAGTGGCAAACGAAATCGGGCCAATTTTGAAGACAGAAACTTCCGAACGCATTTTCATCCAGCCTGTGGTACCTCTGTCAAGAACGCCCAAAGCGGTTCCAAGTTCAAACATGGTATTGTCAATCGGCAAAAAGATTGTCCTTACGACCAACGAAATAGCAGCACTATCTATTTTCTCAACAGGTTTTTCCATCGCATTCAAAGCCAGTAATGCAAGGTTTTTTCCCTGAGCCTCAGCCTTTTCAAAAGTAGGTTCCTTAAACTCCTGACCAGTAAACGGATCTTTAATTGCCAGTCTCGGATGGGTCGTCATCAGCCCCCCAACAGCTCCGTTGATATAAACCGCTACACCACCTATACCCGGTTTCATAAGACTGTCTTTGTTAAAGACTCCCTTTTCAACACCCTGACGCACATAATGTGGAAAATCGGAGGAGATCAGCAAATTGTCGCTCCATAAGGTTTCGGGATGGTCGGCCCATGCCACCAGGGAGCCTAATGTGGCTCCATTCTCCTTATCAACAGCTTTAATCAACCTAAGGCCGGAATCAAAGACCTCAGGCTTTCTTGTGTCAATTACCTGATTAGCTGCCCCTGTAAGATCCTGCGAAACCTCAAGTCTTACCGGACGCATACTTTTTACTGCGGCTAGCACCGATTTCACTACCTGAGTCTTCACATATTCCATATACTTCTTATTTATCCCGCTTTTAAAATGAGAATCACCCCAAAGGCCTAATAAATCAGCACTTTCGTGGGTATGTGTTGAGGTAATTATCGTATACGTAACGCCAGCTTCTCCGGGTATCCGTTTCCTGATATCGATAATATCGTCGTTCATAAAACCTATCGCATCAAGCACAACAATAGCCATTCTGGTTTTGCCGTCATCAACAACCATTGTTCTGGCCCAGACATCGTCATGTATTCCGTTTGCTGCACGGCTGTTTCCGAACCCGGCAATCCAAACACCATCAAAAACCCCGTTTCCATTGCCATCGATAAACGTATCGCCATCTTTCGGGTTATATTCGGCATCTTTGTTTTTGTCTACCCAACGATCCGGAACCTCAGGGGTAATAGGGAACGCAGCAAAACCCGCCCTGAGGGGAGATGGTTTTGTGTTTAAAATCTTCAGATCAGCTTTATAACCCGGATTCCTGTCTTTCAGATTTGAATGGATCCAAATACCCAACCCGACAATGGTAATAAGGATAATTAATCCCAGCCCTTTTAAAAATGATTTCATTGGATGATTTTGATGTTATGTAATAATCTTTTAATTATATTTTGCTCTAAATGAGTGAAATGCAATAATAGCAGCTCGCAAATGGCTACTGGCACCTGGCAGAATTTAATCAAGATAAGTATTATCACCTGATTTAACACCTGATGTGGAGAATAGCCAGCTTATTATATCTTTCTAAGTCAATTGCTATCCGCCAACAGTCAGTTGCCGATAAACAGATACAATTCTTTTTAAATTCATATTAAATCCTATTTCTTATAATGAACTGCCCTTGCATCATCCTCATCATCCATATCCGGCCCCTTCTCAATTTTGCGCCAATCGATGGTCCTGTTATATCTTTTCATTGCCTTTTCCGCATCGAATACTCTGGGGTCATTCTTCTCGAGTGTATACGGTGTGTAATCTGGCTTTGATGTAAAGAAATCCTGCAATAAAGAGGCAGTCACATCAAACTGATTAACATATCTAACATCCAATATGTTGTAGATAGTTTTCAGAATTGAACCGAAATTGGCATGAGTATGGGATACGTATCCCCTTTTCACATATGGTCCTTCCATCATTAAAACTGAACGATGAGCATCTATATGATCAATACCACCCTGCGGATCGTCCTCTGTAATAATGACAAGCATATTTTTCCAGTATTTGGTTCTTGAGAGGAAATGCAGAATCCGTCCCACTGCCAGATCATTGTCTGCCATAAAGGAGTGAGGATAATAGTATCCATCCTCCGGACGATTTCCCGCTCCATGGTCATTGGGTACCTGCATCGTCAGCAAAGAAGGTAACTTTTCCTTCCCTTTGATCCATTTGTCAGTAAACTCCTTTTCAAACTGATCCATCCGGTACTGATCAGGAATGTTCGTATTAAACCCGGCGTAATTATGACTTGTTCTGTGAAAGAGTGCTTTTTGCATCGGAACCATTACGCCATGTGCTCCGCCAGTATTTGTATCATACCACTCCTCGCGGTTATGGGCCGTTTCATTAGCTTCACCAAAGTTATAGAACTCAACTTTCGCCCGGTCAAGCGCCTCCCATAGTCCGCCCGTTTCAGCGTAATCTTCAGGGTCCATACTGCCGGTTGTACCAGGGTTTCGCCTTCCTGGAGCCGTTGAAAAGATCTTTGCTGTTTTGGAAACGCTTGAATTAACTTCAACCCATTCGTTGGGAATCACACCAGCAAGCCAGTGATGCCCATGTATCGATGCGTCGCTGTCGCAGTAATAATTGTCTGAGAATGAGTATTGTTTTGCAGCCTTTATGTGATTGGGGCTCACCCTGAGTTTTGGAAATTTCTTTTTCAGCGAATCGGGTAAAGTGTATTCGTTATTTATGCCAAATCTCGCAATCGTACTGTCGCCGGTTGCACCTTTCATCTGACCAAAAACCTCATCATATGTTCTGTTCTCCTTAGTGATATAGACAATATATTTGATAGGAGATTTCCGTATTCCCGGTAAAGGTGGAAGCGGATTCTTAACATCATCCGTTATTTTCACACTCCTGAAGGTATTGTCGATCGATTGTCTAGTATACACAGCCAGTTGAGCAGCATCGGGTGTCTGCACTTTCTGGAAACTTCCCAGCTGGATGTCGCCAATATAATGGCCCTGGGGCGGAGATACAAAACCGTAACCTCCGTTTGGTCCTGCACCAAGACCACGACAGGTGATGATATAAAGCTCCTTATTGTCTGATGACAACTGTACCCTTGTTGGTCCCCAGGCCGAAGGGATTAATCCTTTGGTTGTTTTGGACTGAACGTCGATCACTGCAACTGCATTAAAACCCAAAAGGGCAACATAAAGTGTCTTTTCATCCTTGCTTAATGTGAGGCCGAAAGGAAGAAGTCCCCGGAATTTATCAATCCGCGAATCCACCTTTATCGGAATATCACCCAATAACTTATGGTTTTTATAGTCAATAATTGAAATATTGTCATTTGTAGCATTTGTTACATAGGCAAAGTGATCACCCACTACAATCGAATTAGGACTTGCACCTCCCACCACTTCAGCCCCTTCAATCATATGACCGATCTGATGACCGGTTTTAAATTTGTCCATTACCTTGTTGGTTCTGAGGTCTATCGTGAAGACACTCATGGCATCTGGATTCAGCGGACTGCCAACTCCTGGCACATTACGCCCTTCCACAACCGTTCCATTGATGGATTCGGGAGTATTGTCTCCGTAGGGGTGGTGTGATATCATCAATGAGTCAATATTTTTTGGTGTTGCACCGGTAATTAACGGGTAGGAGTAAACGCCCACATTGGCCACAAAAGCGATCTTTTTATCCGGGCTCAGTGCCAAACCAAAAGGTTGACGTCCAACGGGTATAGAAGCTGATATCTTTTTGGTCGCCAGATCAATCCTCACCATTCGGAAGTTGGCCCTGTCCAAAACAAGCAGTTCATTGTCCGGTTCATTTAAAACCAGATCGGAAGTGAAACTGTCGACATACTTTTTACCATCAGCAACACCGTCAAGCGAAATTGAGTCAAGGCGGGTTAAGCTTTGAATATCGTATATAATTACGGTCCCATTATCACCTCCGCTTAAATATACTGTCTTTGAATCTTTTGAAAATGCGACGCCCAAATAAGATCCATGCGACAATGGAGATTTGATCTTCTTGTCATAACTCGGCACCCTTATGGTCCCCATCGAATGAAGATCCACAATGGTAAATACCCCGTTATGGAGTGTTACCGATTTTTTTCCATCGGGTGAGACAGCCATGCCGAACGGATCGTTGGTAATCCGTATAAACTGTCCTGCAGGAGTTAAAAATCTTCCGCTTGGCAGGATAGATGTCCCTGCCTCATTGATAACTGCAAATTTATCCCCCGCAGGAACCGAAAGGATATCCACCTTATTCTGGGAAAATCCGGAATCCGGGATAGCTGTAAAAGAAAGGAACAGCAACAAGCCTAAAAATAAT
>CAIOOC010000412.1 GCA_903859795.1 uncultured Bacteroidia bacterium | reverse complement strand
TAAACTCTTAAAACACTTTAAAATGCCTAAAAGAAGGATTTTAAAAAGTAAATACTGATTATTTTTTGAAAAATGATGACTGAAAATAATCACCTAAAGATTATGTTTTATATACCTAAAATTTATTTTGTCCCAGCCCCGCAATCGCACAGCCACATTTGCGCAACCCGGAACGGGTTGAATAAAATTTGCGTAATGTCGTGTAGTCAGGTTATAATTCAACCCTTTCCGGGTTGTGGTTCATCTGCACGTCTTTTACCCCCAGCTTCGCCGAGGGTCACTAAAATTCAACTCCGAGGAGTTGTCTCAGATCCAAATACATATCACAACATCAGCCGAAACAGGTTGTAATCCGGGTGTTTTATTTACTACGACCTCAGCGAGGTCTCATGTTTATAGATGGCGTACATCCCTTTGGACCGTCAGCCGACCTCAGCGAGGTCGTATGTTTATAGAAAAGATTGTTGTCTCGCAAGATATGACTCCTATATTTGTGTCATATGACATTAAATTGATTAAAGATATCTTTGTATATATCAGTGAGTGTGTGGTGAAGGGAGGGCGTAGCCCGACCGGAACCACACACTCACTGAGGACTCAAGTTTGACAACCTAAGTTTTATACCATGATAAACAATTCTTCTATTGCCAGATGGGACAGACTGAACAGCAAACAACTTGACAGTCAATTTCAAAATGAGGTTATACAAGGGCTTAACTGTTCTCTATTTGAAGCCCGTGCGATACTCGATGTTGTGCACAAAGTGTATGGTGACTACTTTAATTTAACCCCTTCGCTCCAGCCTGGTCAAATCCAGTTTGTGATTACCGGAGTGGAGAATGGGCCTTCTAAAAGCTTAAAAGATGCAAAAATGGTCACCGTTACCCTTGCTCTAGATGCTGGGAAAGAAGACCTTGAGGTTAAAAAGGAAGGTGGTGTTGTTGGATTGCGATTACACAGACTGCAACGCATATGTCAGGAAGCCCTTGTCCAGGGTGGCGTTTTAACCATCGAGGATATTGCAAATCGCATTTTTAACTGCGGCGAACGAACCTTGGTCAGAGATATTAAATTATTAAAACAGCAAGGTATTGTTTTGCCACTGAGGTCAACCATTAAGGATATTGGACGAACATTAAGCCATCGTGTAATAATTGTCGAAAAATGGCTTCAAGGTATGGAGTATAATCATATTGCAAAAAGCACAAACCACAGCCCTTCAGCAGTTTCAAACTACGTAAGGAGGTTTAAGCAGGTGGTAACATTGGCAACCGAAAACTACGATGTTCATTCTATCGCTTTTATGGCACATATTTCTAAACCATTGGCAGAAGAATATATAAAACTTTGGCATCATGCTGAGATTATCCAAACTCGCAGAGATGAACTTCTGGGAGCATTAAAAAAATAAACATGCTGTTAACCAATTAAATCCATTTGACATGTTACGAAAATCGGATACATATCACAGATACCATTCAGCGCATGACCGCTTTACAAAACCAATCATCGAAGATTTCTTCAGTAAAGAGTTTCCAAATACCTTTGGACCCAATATCAGAAGTACAATTGCAGATGAACTAATTGCTATTTTCAACGCCAATAATAGGGAAACTCAAACAATTAAGCCAGGACAAATTCTCTGGAATGCAGTACATAAGGATACCCGAGCTGATTCTCGAAACAGAAAGTTAGTCCCTGTGGTCTTGACAATTGTTGCAGACGAAGATATTCTAAGCCTGGAAAAGAAAAAAGCTATTTCAGAAAACAGACAGAGGGTAATTGCCCGTATCACACAGGAGGCGTTTGATCAGGGAGCATTACTTTCAATGCGAGATATTGGCCTTTTGTTGGCTTCAGACACTTGGATAATATCAGCTGACAGAAAAAAATATGAGCTGAGAAATTCATGTAGTTTACCACAAACTGGCACTTTACATGATATGGGATCCTGTATAACACATAAATATCAGATCGTTTACAAATATGTAGTCGAGAAAAAAGATCCAATCATTATCGCCAAAGAAACAAATCATACGTTAAAAGCTGTAGATCATTATCTTAAAGACTATAATCGAGTAAAATTACTCTGTCAGGATAATAAACCACCAGAATATATTAAAGCCGCAACTGCATTACCTATTCATGTAATTAAGCAGTATGTAGATATCATTAATCAATATGTCAAAGAACGAAATGCTTCTTAACTCAAAAATATGCTAAAAAACATTTTAAAATACTTGCAAAGCCAAATGGCTTTATCGGCGGAGTCAAACTAAATATTAATGAATTCGTTTCTATAAACATGTGACCTCGCCGAGGTCAGTGGAAGGACAAAAGGTATGCTCCCTACCTCAAAACATGCAACCTCACTGAGTTTAAAAACATGATTTATGAAATGTTATGTTCCTTATCTACAAATACCTAATATTGCCTAGACTTTAATCAGGAATCCATTCAAATAAATATTCATTTTTAAATTCAATTTCAAAGGCCTTTAAGTATGCCATGTATTCGTCTCTGAAGGTTCGTTTTTTGTGACGCTCCTTTTGTTTCTCAATGTATTGTATAACATCGGTCAATTGGGAATGACTATATGAAAAGGCACCAAAACCTTCCTGCCATATAAATTTAAAGCGTGTGAATTTATTTTCCTGGATAAACTTATCCGATGATTTTTTCACTTCTCTTACTAAGTCCGAAAGTTGGCATGTAGGTTTCATCCCAATAAAAAAATGAATGTGATTACGTGTTCCATTGATCTGAAGCATTTTTTGCCCTTTATTCGTTACAATCCCTGTGATATATTTAAAGAGTTCGACTTCCCACGTTGGATCAATTAAAGCATTGCGGTTTTGAACGGCAAAAATAATCTGAATATAGATTTGAGTGTAAGTATCCGCCATGATTCAGAGAAATCAGATAGATTATGTAAATATACCTAAAAGATTGTTCATTTCAAACCCGGCGGGTTTGTATATTTATAGAAAATTGATCAATGAAAGCAACATTTGACTCCGGCCGGAGTCAAACAAAATATTATCGCATTCTGTTCTATAAACATATGACCTCACGGAGGTCAATTAAAATCAATATATTGCCAGGATGGTGAGAATTATTTTACATTAATTTTATCTCATGTTAACCAAAAGAGTTTTCCTTGCTATACCAATCAATCCAGTCGAACCTGTCGTTGAAAAAATGACAAGGTTGAAGAACCGGCTGGCCGACTACCGGATTAAATGGGTTAATCGTGAGAATCTTCATCTGACACTGTTCTTCTTCGGAGAAATACCTCTAAATCAAATTCCTGAGCTTAGAAAACTTTTACGTTCGACCACCCATAATTTGCCTTCGTTTTCCTTTTCGCTGACTGGTCCGGGTATTTTCAAAAAAGGGAAAGAGCCAAAGGTTTTATGGCTTGGGATAAAAGCTCCCGATCTGCTGTTTGATATCAAAAAAGAAGTAGACAGGACGGTAGCTAGTATGGGTTATATTCCTGATGAGAAAACCTTTCGACCACATTTGACCTTGGGACGTTTCATGCCACGACAGGAGGTCCACCCAGATCTGGAAAATGCTTTAAAGGAGATGCAAACTGACGAATCAATTGAATATACTGCATCAGAGCTAATTCTTTTCGAAAGCAAACTGTCGCCTGAAGGTGCCCAATACTTTCCGATCGAGGTTTTTCCATTAAGTAAGGAGAATTAAGTAATGAAACGAGCCATGAGCAAAATGCGCTCACACAAGCGCATGACTGACATGGCGAGTTCCATCTGGCCTTTAAAAACCAAATTATAGACAGATGAAAGAACATATGACTCGGCCGGAGTCATATATTATATTATCAAATTCGTTTCTATAAACATGTGACCTCGCTGAGGTCATTGAAAATAAGAATAAATGCTTTCCACAGTTATTCACCATTAAAAAGGTGCGGAGTACCGCAATATTTGTAGAAAAGATACATAAGTGTTGTTAGGAGGTACAGCGTACCGTAATATCATTCCAACATAAACAGGCAAAATAGAAAATATCACGGTACGCTGTACCTGATTCCAATAATTTTAATTCCTGGTTCTACAAAACTAAACGCCGCTCAGCACCTTTGAGCCTTAATAACCAACAGCTTTAAAAGTTTCTTATCCTTTGCGTTTCCTTGCGTCTCTGCGCGAAATATAGAAGTTATATATCTGGCTACCATCCCCCGCCAAGCGCCCGGTAAAGCGAAACAATCTGCTCCAATTGTTTAGCCTTTGTGACTGACAACTGCATTTCAGCATCAAAGGCATAGGTTTCTGATACCAAAACGTCGAGGTAATTCGAATAGCCACTGTCATACTTTGCCTTTGTAAGTAGGAGTACCTTCCGGGCTGCTTCAGTCTGACGGCGGCGCGCACCATATTCCTCCTGCGAGGTTCTGACTGAGACAAGGGCATTTTCAACTTCGCTGAGTGCAGTTCGATAAGTGTTTAGATACTTATTAACAGCTATTTCAGCTTCACCCTTTTGAATTTCCACACGACGGGCATTTTTGCCAAATTCAAAGAGTGGTCCGAGTATCGATCCGGTCAGATTACGCACATGTGTTCCGTCGGAAAGTAAATTGCTTAGATCTGTACTTGCAATCCCCAATAAACCGGTCAATTGAAAGGAGGGGAATCTCAATGCCTGTGTCCCTCCAATTTTCTCTGTTTCAGCGATCAGCGTATTTTCTGCTGATCTGACATCAGGTCTTTGCTCCAAAAGGGTGGAAGGTAACCCTTCCGGTATTTCAGGAGGCAAGGTCTGATTGCGGTTCTGCACCCCTCGTGGAATAGTTTGGGGATTCTGACCCAGCAGCACATTCAGGCTTCGCTCAGTATTGTTCAATTGTCCAACCAAATCACTGATCGTGGCTTCGATTATTGCAAGCTGTTGCTCCGCCTGCAATTTATCCAGCTCGGCAACTTCACCCTTTATGAACCGCTCATTTACAATATGGTAATAACTTGTTCTGCTCTCAAGTGTCTGTTTGGAAACCGTTAGCCGATTATCAAGATCACGCAATTCAAAATAAAGAATGGCGGCATCACTTACAATATTGGTTTTCAAAACTTTAAAAGCCTCCTCGCTTGCAAGATATTCAGCATATGCTGCTCTCTTTGCATGACGCAGCTTACCCCAGAAATCTAATTCCCACGATGCTGTACCCATCAAACTGAACTTGTCTGTTTCCGGATCACTCAATTGTGCACTGGCAGAGTAACCAACAGAGGGTAGTAAAGAGGCTTTGGATATGCGATACTGAGATCTTGACTGATCAATCCGTATAGCGGCAATCTTTAGGTCAGTGTTTGATTCCAGCGCTTTTGCTATAATATTATTCAGAACAGTATCTTTAAACAGTTGAAACCATTTCACATTTATAATCGAATCGGATTTGGTCTTTGCGTCCGAATGATTGAGATAGGCTGCTGGTATTTCTATCGCAGGACGGGCATACCTTTTACCAATGAGACATGATGTCAGCAAAATAGCGACAAGAATTGGGAATAGAATTATCTTCTTCATAGTGATTCTTTTTCCTCTTTATTAATGATTGTCTCTGCTACTTTCTTTTTTATCCCGATCTTCTCTATCATCACAAAGAGTGCAGGCACAAGCAGAACTCCCAGTATTGTCGCGACAAACATTCCACTAAATACGGTCATTCCCATGACTTTACGCGCCTGAGCCCCTGCACCTGTGGCGGTTAACAACGGAGTAACGCCCAGAATGAACGCAAAAGCAGTCATAAGTATCGGTCTGAAACGAAGTTTTGCACCCGCCATGGCCGCCTCAAACAATGGTATCCCCTTTTGATGCTCTTCCTTGGCAAATTCAACGATAAGTATCGCGTTCTTTGCTGCCAGACCGATGAGCATCACCAAACCTATCTGCGCAAAAACATTATTCAGATAGGATGAGTCGCTAAATCTTGCCAAGGTTAAACCGAGCAAGGCCCCAAATACGGCAAAAGGGGTGCCCAGTAAAACGCTGAAGGGAAGCTTCCAGCTTTCGTATTGGGCGGCAAGAATCAGAAAGACAAATACAAGCGCCATCAGGAAAATTGTGCTTGCCGAACCTGATGATTTCTTTTCCTGATACGACATATTGGTCCAGTCGTAGCTCATATCTCTTGGGAGTACCTCTTTGGCAACCTCCTCCAACGCTGTGAGTGCCTGTGTTGAAGAGAATCCCGGGGCTGGTGCACCACTTACCTCCGATGCCCGGAAAAGATTATACCGGTTGGTAAAATCAGGACCTGTTGTTTTTCGCGCGCTAACAAGGGTTGTTATAGGAACCATATTCCCGCTGTTATTCTTAACATAGATATTATTCATATTATCGGGTGTCACGCGGTAACCTGGTTCCGACTGGATGTAAACTTTATATTGACGGCCAAAGCGATTAAAATCATTGACATATGAACCACCCATGAATGTTCCGAGTGCAGAAGTGATGGAAGAAACCGGAACTCCAAGTTTCATCGCCTTATCACGGTCAATATCGAGTTTGATCTGGGGAGCTCCGGCATTGTAAGTAGTTCGTACCTGGGCTAGTTCAGGTCGCTTTTTTGCGGCAGCGATAAATGCAAGGGTCTGTTTTTGGAGGTAATCCGGTGTATTTCCACCGATATCCTGCAACATCAACGTGAAACCGGCTGATGTACCCAGTCCCGGAATTGGTGGAGGACCGAAAGCAAAAGCGGTCCCATCTGTAATTTTGGTTACAAGTCTGATATTCAGCTTCCTTATAATCTGATCGACAGTTTCTTTCCGGTCTGCCCAGGGTTTGGCGGAGATAAAGAAAAAACCGGAATTCGACTGAATGGCACCGGTCAGCATACTAAATCCGGTAATTGTTGAATAGGATTCTATTGATTCCTCTTCTGCCAGTAGGGTTTCTATTTGCCTGCAAACCTCGTCCGTTCGCTGAAGCGATGCTGCATTGGGAAGCGAAAGATTCATCATAAAGTATCCCTGGTCTTCTTCCGGGATAAATCCGGTAGGCAAACGCGTTCCCAACAGAGCTGCAAAAGTGATTATGACAGCCACAATAAGAACAACACGGATCGATTTTCGTGAGAGAAAACCTGTGAATCCGACATATCCGCCTGTAAGCTTATCAAATACTTTATTGAATCCGGAGAAAAACCTGGCCAGTAAACCTGTTTGCTGATCAACCGGGATTGTGGGTCTCAGTAACATAGCGCATAAAGCCGGACTGAGAGTCAGCGCACTGAATGCAGAGAGTGCAACCGAAACCGCAATCGTAATGGCAAATTGCTGATACAAACTCCCTGTTATCCCGGGAGTCATAGCCACAGGCACAAAAACGGCGATCAGGATAAGCGCTATGGCTACAACCGGACCTGAAACCTCCTTCATCGCCTGGATGGTAGCGTCGCGAGGTGTTTTACCATGTTCGATATGATGCATTACTGCTTCCACCACAACAATGGCATCGTCAACTACTATACCAATGGCAAGGACCAAACCCAGAAGTGACAACACATTTACCGAAAAGCCAAGCAACGGGAATATGGCAAACGTACCAATAAGTGAAACAGGGACTGTTAGCAATGGAATCAGCGTAGCACGCCAGTTTTGAAGGAAGATAAATACCACAAGAATTACTAAGAGAATAGCCTCGAATAAAGTATGGACAATCTCTTCAATACCTGCACTTACCGCAAGAGTTGTATCAAGAGAAACATCATATTTTATATCGTCAGGAAACCTTTCCTGTAATTTATTCATCGCCTTTCTCACATCACCTACAACCTGAAGTGCATTGGAGCCGGGCATCTGGTATATGGCGATTAAAGCAGATGGTTTCCCGTTTTTCCGGGCTTTCGAATTATAATTTTCAGTACCCAGCTGAACAGAGGCAACATCGCTCATCCGGACAACAGATCCATCAGATTTGCTCTTTACAATTATGTTGCCAAATTCATTCTCGTCTTTAAGCCGCTCCTGCAAGGTGATACTATAGGTAAACTCGGTTCCTGCCGGAGCGGGTTCAGCTCCAAATTTACCTCCGGGGCTGATCATGTTCTGATCCTGCAAGGCCTTACGGATATCATCAACAGTCAGATCAAGCTTTGCCATCACATCAGGTTTCAGCCATATACGCATTGCATAGTCGCTTCCTCCAAAAAGGGTAACATCTCCTACACCATTGATCCTGGAGAGTGCATCCACAACATTGATATTGCAGTAATTGGAAAGAAACTGGTCAGAATACCGCGGATTTGTTGTGTTTAAATTCAACAACATTAATGGGAAAGAGAGGGATTTCTTAATTGAAATACCAGTCTGTTTGATGCTCGCAGGCAT
>CAIOOC010000411.1 GCA_903859795.1 uncultured Bacteroidia bacterium | reverse complement strand
CTTTTCGTTATTTAAGGTAATGAAGCATATCCTGATTATTCCAATACTTCTAGGGTCATGGTCACTTTTTGGCCAAACCCATGAATCGATAACTCCTGCCGGATCTGATAGCAGCAGAACTTCCTTTAACCGAAATGCCCTGCCTATAGTTGATTTGTCCGAGATAGAGGTAAGTGCTTATGGTACACCTGGTCAGCTTAAGGCTGCAGTGGGTGCTATATCGGTAATCCCAGCCAGTCGTCTCGAAAATTCGGGGACAAATATTGCCTCCTCATTTTCTGCAGTTCCGGGTGTTGTTATGCAGGAAGGTTCGCCTGGCACCATTAAGCTGACATTGAGGGGAATAGGTTCACGTTATCCTTACGGAACCAAAAAAATAAAGCTTTTCTTTGGGGATATTCCCATGTACAGTGCTGAAAATGAAACAACCTTTGATGATATTAATCCCGAATATATCAACCGGGTTGAGGTGCTGAGGGGACCGGCTTCAAGCATTTACGGCTCTTCGTTGGGCGGCACTGTTATTCTATATCCCCAAAGGGCTCAGTTTAACCAGGAGGAGATCAGTCTGATCAGCTCTGCCGGAAGCTTCGGGTTTATTAAAGATGGTTTGAGTTACTCAAGGGGAACTTCAAAAAGCAATCTTGTATTATCGCTTTCCGGTATTGAATCGAATGGGTACCGTCAGAACAGTCTCTATAGTCGATATTCGTTCTTTCTCAATCATCAGAAGATTTTTAACAGCAGATTGACCGGGAATTTCATTTTGTCAGCATCAAAGATCAGAGCACAAATCCCCAGTTCAATTGATTCATTGACCTTAGCCACCAATCCCCGGAAAGCTGCCGGCAATTGGCTTAAGACCAAGGGATATGAGCATCCTGACAGGCTGTTTGCCGGCTACAACATTCACTATAAGAGTGCAGGTGATTGGGATTATTCTGCCTCTGCATTTCTGAACTCACGAAAAACAGAGGAAAACCGTCCGTTTAACTTTTTGAATGAAGCCGATTTTGCCTATGGCGGAAGAATAATAGCTAAGCATTCCCAAAAGCTTGGAACAACCACACTTCATTTTAATGGTGGGACAAATCTCTTTTTCGAAAACATTCAAAGTTCCCTTTCTGCAAATCCCGGAGGGAAAGGGGTAAAAGGAATAATGGTGTCAAATGGCAGGGAATCTCTATATCAGACCGACTATTTTGCTCAACTGGATGCCAGTTTAGGAAATTTTTCAATCGTTGGAGGACTTAATTATAATTGGTCCGGTTTTCGGTTTATCGATCTTACCCCTACTGACACGATAAATCAATCAGGTAATTATCGGTTCTCTCCCATTTTTGCACCACGGCTCTCGGTTTCCTGGAATCCGCTGAACGATCTCTTTTTCTATATCTCTGTAAACAAAGGATTCTCAATTCCCTCGCTATCCGAAACATTGAGTCCTCTTGGTTTAATTAACAGGGATATAAAGCCGGAAAAAGCCTGGTGCTTTGAAGGAGGAACGCGGGTGAATTTATTCAATCACAATACATTCATCGATCTTGCATATTACTACATGAGAGTTACTGATCTGATTGTTCCCAAAAGAGTTGCAGAGGAGGTCTATGTGGGGATGAATGCCGGCTCATCGCTTCATCGGGGTCTGGAAATTGCTTTAAACCAATGGATATTTGGCCGGCCAACCTCTGCATCAGACCATAATCTGTCCCTTATGGCAAACATCAACTATGCTACTAACAAATATAATTTTCAGGATTTTACAGCAGATAATATCAGCTACTCCGGGAAAAAGCTTCCAGGCATGCCAGATCAAACCTTTTCAGGAAGTCTCGATTTAAAAACACCTGCCGGTATTTATGTTATGCTGGAAATGACCACATCAGGGCGGATTCCCCTGAATGACTTAAATAATCATTATTCAAACAGATGGGCAGTGATGAATCTTAAAGGCGGATATTCATTCGGGTTATTTAAGCAGTTAATGATCGATGCTTCGATAAAAGTTAATAATCTTACTGATGAAAAATATGCCTCAATGATTGTAGTAAATGCTCCAGGCACTGCAACGCTGGCTCCCCGCTATTTTTACCCCGGTTTGCCGAGATGGTTTACTTGTACTGTCCTCATTTCCTATCGTAATTATAAAGGACTTCATTGAAAATAAAGGGCATTCTTCCATCGTCGTTCGTCAAGATTTCAAAAACGAGATTCAAAAATATTTCTGCAATGATTAAGTAAATGGCTCTCACAGATTTTGCAGATAAAAAAATGAGTCTATACTCGTCCGGATAATGAGGCTGAGTCTGGTGAATTCCCTGTTTGCGATAAAATAAAGTCAATCTCCGGATGTTACAACATACAAAACGATTCAGATAAAAAACCTACAATTAAATCTACAGGCAAATCATGAAATACAATTTTAGATTATTCATCTTTTTAGTGACAGCTTTAATCTCAACAAAAGTCAGCGCAAGTCAATCCGGAGGCGGCAACAATCAGGCTATTCCTTTGCCGCAGGATTCTGCTCAAATTCAGGCGGCACACAATTTTGCAAATTTCTGTGCCAGCTGTCATCGCGATGATCTAAGCTGGTTTGCAAAAAGAAAGTGGAAATACGGTAAAGGAATAGGTGATGGTTCAGTCCCTGAAGACAATCCCTTTGTCAATCAGCCTGGTGCCAATAAAACTATCTGGAGCTATGGGCATCGTAATCCGCAGGGATTATTTTATAACCTGGAAACCGGCGTTTTTTGGGAACATGAGCATGGTCCCAAAGGGGGTGATGAGTTAAATATTATTCAACCGGGCAAGAATTATGGTTGGCCGGTAATAACTTACGGTATCAATTATGATGGGACAATCATCACTAAGGACACAGCAAAAGTTGGGATGGATCAACCAATCACCTATTGGGTTCCGTCGATTGCTCCATGTGGGATAACTTTTGTGAAAGGAGGTAAATACATTGGCTGGGAAGGAAACATCCTGATGGGATCATTGCGGTTCAGGTACCTTGTGCGGTGCGAATTAAAGGATAAAACAGTAGTTCATAAGGAGATTCTGCTGCCAAATATAGGCAGGTTAAGAAATGTGATTGAGGGACCAGATGGCTACATCTACATTGCCGTTGAAAACCCCGGGATGATTTTCAGGTTGGTTCCGGTGCCCTAGATGCTAGTAATATTCCAAACAGTGATAGTCTGCCTTCTTCACATCCTGAACAAGTCAGACTATCACTTTAAACACCTTTTAATTCCTGCTCACTGTCCCTGCACACTCTCCCGATACATTTTTCAAAACGATCCAACGACCTTCTGTTGTAATTGTATTTTTGGGTATGCCTTCTTTCATCAGAACTTTTCCGTTCATAGTCAGGGTGGATTTATCCGAAAGTTTTGGGAAATGAATTGTTGAATGGACTCCTTTCGGAATAACTAATTTATAATCAAGGGTTTTCCCGTCAACAGATAGTTTCCAGGATACTGGAACCGCGCCATGATATGTAACCACTACCCCATTTGCAGATTTCAGATCACCAAGCCGTGGTTCAATCAAAAGCTGTTTCTCCCAAACCGGACCCATCGTGCGGACTCCCAGCACATATGAGCTAAGAAAATAAGCCGGGACAGCGCCGTAGTTGTGGCATGACTCGCTCGCGCCTTCACCCTTTTCATCGGTAAATGACTCGCATAAAGTTCCGGCATCCTGCTGAAACTTTACCATTGGTGTCCACCTGCGGCGGATCTCCTGAATCGCCTCCCTGTCCACCATGTCCGAATCCAGGCGATAAAGTTGGTTTAAAACCCAGAAATAAACAACTGGCATATCAATTCCGGACGTTTGGTTCACCATTTTCTCATATTCAGCATTCGCACAATAATGCCTCATCCCTGGATTTGCATAGTTCTCGTGAAACCATTTCTGCACCGAAGCTATCCGGTCTCCGGGAACAATGCCGTAGTGCAATGCAATAAGTTGTGCATGTACCGTTGGGGCATAAACTTTGTCTTTTAGAAGGGCTGAGTTGTAAATCTGATCCTTTTCATTCCAGAACTCCCTGTTAAAAGCAATTTTGAGATCGTCTGCCGCCTTCTTATATTCAGCCGATTTGAGATTTTCACCTAAAACCCTGGAAAGTTCCTCAGAAGCCTTCAAGGCCTGATAGAAAAAAGCATTGATTGTTGCTCCTTCACAGGTAATATAGGCAAACGGGTTGTCGAATGAGGTGTATTCGCGTGCAAGAAGTAGTCCCCGCTTAGTCCGGTGGTTCAGGAACCAGTTTATCTGGGCAACCAGGGTAGGCCACATCTCCCGGACAAAGTACTTGTCGCCTGTGGCATCGTAGTATGTCTTTAATCCTTCAAACCACTGGCACGAATAATCATCAATGATATAATGGCAATCTTCGGGTCCACGGTCTGTAGGGAAGGTAGCCGGAAGCTGACCGTCAGGAAGCTGGCAAAGCGAAGAATGACGAAGCATGTTTTTTAGCAGGCGCGGGTCTGAGTATACTGGTTTTCCATCTTTCCCCGGACCAGCTGATCCGACACGCGTAGTGGAAAAACTTGCCTTTCCTGCATCCTGTATCCATTCGTTTCTTTCACGCGCATCCGAGCCATATCCGTCATCACTGGTCACTTCGATTGTATTCTGGGCCATCTCCCACAGTTTGGTCAGAACCTCATCAGTACAACTGAATTTCCCGATACGGTCAAAAGGATAACTGCGATCCACAATCCTGATTCCCAGAAGTTTTACATGGCCGGACTCACATTTTACCAGCATATAATGGCTTCCCCACTGATCGGTAGTGATAAAGCTCTGATGTCCGGCGCGGGCAGTGTACCGGTTGCCTTCGCCATACATCTCGGCAGGCTTTCCGTTTTTATACCTAAGGGCATATTGCATGGTTAGTACACTTCCCTGATCACCTTCAAGTTCTATTGAGGTATAAACCATTGCCATTTTCCCAAAGTCAACAAGAATTTCCTCGCCTCCCTTGAGTTCAACCGGGAGAATGGAACTTACCCTCTTTCCTGAAGGTAATAACTTAAGTTCTTTGAGTTCAGTTTCTCTTGCCAGCGGTAGTTCCCTTGGGAATATTTTCCCCCATTGATTCCCATCTACCGGTCTTGCAAACGACCAAGACGAATCGTCAAATCCTGAAGTTATCCACTCCTCGTTATCGATGCGGGCATCAATTACATCGGGAACAGTATTCCACGATTCGGGAGAGGCCAGGTATCTTGATTTTTCGTTGAATCGCCATGTCGGATTTGTACGAACAATCTCTTTCCCTGATACTTCCAGCAGGGCGGCAAGACCTGGAGCGTGTTTCATAATATGGCCATTAACCATATTCCCATAATTATGTGCCAGGACAACCAGGGTATTTTTCCCTTTTTTCAGATACTGCTGAACATCAACAATGTCATATTCGGGTCTTTTCGGATTGAACCTGCATGGACCTCTTAAGACATATTGCCCATTAACCCAAAGTATATAACGCGAGTCGGCAAATAATTTTAACGTTGACAGGGATGAGATCTCATTCAAATCAAAACTCTTCCTGAATACAACCCATGCCTGTTTTCCTGAAGATGTGTCGGATGACCAGATCATTGAAGACTGGATAGCCGCTAACTTTTCAGGAGCATGTGACTGAGCTTCGCAAAATACAATGGGCAGAAGGAAATAAACAAGGAATTGCCCGATGATCTTCATAACTAATCT
>CAIOOC010000410.1 GCA_903859795.1 uncultured Bacteroidia bacterium | reverse complement strand
CAATTGATGTGCCTAATCCTGATCCCTCAAACTCACGGGTATTCGAGTTATCCACTTGTATGAACCGTTCAAACAGGATCTTTTGCTTATTCTCAGGTATCCCTATACCGGTATCCTTTATACGGAATTCTATATCATGCAGTGAGGAGGCAGGGCTTCTCTTTCTTTTGTTGTTTGACAGGGCTAAATGATTATTTATTTTAACAGAGGATTCCTTCAGGCAGATTTCAAGTTCGATCGAACCCTCCTTTGTGAATTTTATTGCATTGCTTACCAGGTTATTCAGAATAGTATTTAGTTTTATTCTGTCGGTGTAAATATGGCTTAAATTAACAGGTAAATTATTGGTAATCAAGAATTTTAAATTTTTGTTTTTAATTTCAGTCTGAAAACGGTTTATCAGATCTATGATTAGCTGAGATAGGCTGATCATCACTTCTGTTACAAAAATCTGCCCGGACTGGATCTGTGAGATTTCTGCAATATCATTAATCGTTTTCATCAACCTGTTGGCACTTTCATTAATGATTCTTGTGAATTCAATCCTTTCTAGGGGTGATAGGCTATCATCTTCCAATAATGCAAGAAATCCAAGTATAGCGTTAAATGGAGTCCGTATTTCGTGTGACATGTTATTTAGGAAGGCCGTTTTGAGGTTATCGCTCTCTTCTGCATGCAATTTGGCTTTAACTAACTCTTCAGTGATTTTCTTTGTTTCTGTAATATCTGTTTTGATTGCAACAAAGTGGGTTATTTCATCTCTGTCATTCTGGATAGGTGAAATAATAGAGTTCTCCCAAAAATGCTCCCCGTTTTTTTTCTTGTTATAAAATTCACCCTCCCATGTTTGACCAGATCGAATTGTGTCCCACAAATCTTTATAAAACTCTTTGGAGTGATAACCGGAATTTAAAACTCTGGGATTCTTTCCAATATATTCATCCCTCGAATATCCGGTTAATACTGAGAAATACGGATTTGCATATTCAATATTGCCCTCACTGTCGGTTATAACTACCGATGCTTTTGAGTTCTCAATAGCTTTTTGCAATTTTCTCACCTCTCCTTCGGCCTGATTGCGGCGCGTTATATCTCTCATCGAGCCCTCTATTTGATTAGGTCTGCCATCAGAGTCTGAAATTAACCAGGCATTGACTGAAGCTACCTTTAGCTTGCCGGTTTTTGTTTTAATTTGTAATTCGAAATCATGAAGTTCACCTGTTTGGGTAATTCTATGCAATATGGCAATAAGGTCGTCAGGATTATAAAAGAGATCTGAAATCATTGAGCCAATGATTTCGGTAGGGCTAAATTCAGCGAAATATTTGATAGAAGGGCTTAATTCGCGTACAATCCCTTCCATACTAGTCTGGTAATAAACGTCGTAGACATTATTAAAGATCGAATGAAACCGGTTTTCACTTTTCTCTATTTCTTCTGTGACCTGCTTCTGTTTCATGGTTATATCAACTGCACTAATCAGGCAGCTTTCTCCATCTTTAGCGATAATTCCTGTGAGCAAAACATCGACAGGTAACTGCCCCTTAGCTAAGAAGGTTACCTCACAGGATTCTTTTATCCGGCTTTCAAATATTTTTTCAAGAAAGTGTTCAAAGAGGTGTTTTGTGTCGTCTGAAATAAAACTGTCAAGTCTGAAGGACTGCAATTCTAATCTGTATTTTCCAAGTAATTCAGCCCCATATAGATTTAAATTAATTATTTCGCCATCCTTTGAAAGTGTAAAATAACCTGAAGGTGCAAAATCGTAAAGTTGTGTATATTTTTCAACAGCCAATTCTGCTTCGGAAATGGCCAACATGAGCTCTTGACTCTGGGCTTCAAGCTCTAATTGGTATACCTCAAGCTCTCTTTTGAGT
>CAIOOC010000409.1 GCA_903859795.1 uncultured Bacteroidia bacterium | reverse complement strand
CCAAAAATATTCGAAATTGAATTGGTAAAAATAAAATAAAATCAAAACAGAGTCTGTTCATTTGATTTCCAAGGTGATCTTCCTAAATGATTAAATGCTAGTTCAGTAGCTTCTCTTCCCCTTGGAGTACGCTTTAAAAATCCCTCTTTAATTAAAAATGGTTCATATACCTCTTCTATAGTTCCGGGATCCTCTCCAACTGCTGTAGCGATGGTTGTCAATCCAATTGGTCCCCCTTTAAATTTATCGATAATAGTGCTTAATATACGATTATCCATTTCATCAAGCCCATATTTATCAATATTTAGAGCTTCGAGTGAATATCGCGTTATATCTAAATCAATAACTCCATTTCCTTTTACCATAGCAAAGTCTCGAACCCTGCGTAATAAGGCATTTACTATTCGTGGTGTTCCCCTGCTACGCCGGGCAATTTCAACAGCAGCATCCTGATAAGTTTTGATATCGAGTATTTTTGCTGAACGCTTTACTATATCTGTTAAAATCTCAATATCATAGTATTCCAAATGACAATTTATACCAAATCTTGCTCTCAAAGGTGCTGTTAGTAATCCGCTACGTGTAGTTGCTCCTATTAAAGTGAAGTGATTCAAATCAAGCTGTATTGAACGCGCACTTGGGCCCTTGTCAATCATTATATCAATTCTGTAATCTTCCATTGCAGAATATAAATATTCTTCAACAATTGGACTTAATCTGTGAATTTCGTCAATGAAAAGCACATCATTACTCTCAAGATTGGTCAAAACTCCTGCTAAATCGCCAGGTTTATCTAATACAGGACCAGATGTTAGTTTTAAATTAACTCCTAATTCATTTGCAATTATATTTGATAAGGTTGTCTTTCCTAACCCGGGCGGACCATGTAATAATACATGATCAAGAGATTCGCCTCGCATTACGGCCGCTTTAACAAATATTTTTAAATTCTCAACAATTTTTATTTGACCACTGAAATCACAAAACCTAAGAGGTCTAAGTTTATTATCAAATTCATAATCAATGTTTTCACTATTATTTCCACGTAAATCTATAAAATCATCCATAACATTAATGAGGCTTAATAATTACTTGGCAATTATCTGTGAAAACTAAAATAATTCAATTTGCTATTTTAATAGACTTAAGATTTTACGAAATTTAATGATGTCAAAAGGCTTTTCTAGAATATCATCCATACCACCTTTAATGCATTTTTCACGATCATTATTAATTGTATTTGCTGTAAATGCAATTATTGGAATATGACCGAGCATCGGATTATTAGACTCTATTTTCCTTATTTTTTTTGTAGATTCAAACCCATCCATAACGGGCATCATGATGTCCATTAAAATAAGGTCAAATTTTTGATTACTAAACATTTGAACACCTTCTAAACCGTTTACAGCAATTGTAACATTATAATTAAATCTCGCTAAACTTATTTTCATAAGTCTCTGGTTAAGTTCATTATCCTCTACTAATAGAATCGATAATTTATCATCCAAATTCATTGCTATAACAATTTACATTTAATTAAATTCACACAAATTTAAGCGTATTAATCAAATCTGCAATTTTATTCTTATTTGTATTGTTATTATTTTGTATATGTAATGATTAATGTATTCTTATGAATATATGGTGTTAATAGGGTTTAAAAGTTTTATTAATATTTTTTGGTTTTTATTTTACATTTATTTTTTAAACTTAGAAATTTGTCTAATGAACAACCTATATCTTTAATATGTTGTTTTTTAGTTTGATATTAACCGGTTGTTTGTTTCTATATTCAT
>CAIOOC010000408.1 GCA_903859795.1 uncultured Bacteroidia bacterium | reverse complement strand
TTGAATTAATATTGCCAACTTTGGATCAAATTAAATAAAAGATGGGACCTGAATCACGCGAACGAAGTAATCCAGAGACTAACCTACCCGCCAAATTCACAATCTTCAGAATCACTCTGATTTTCTTAATATTATTAACTCATCAGAATCTTTCGATTGCAAAAAATAAATCAAAAGAGTTGTTTGCAAAAGGGACAACACCAGTAAAACTGGCCGGAGGCTTTTTATTTACTGAAGGGCCGGCGTGTGACCACAAAGGGAATATTTTCTTTAGCGATCAGGACAACAACAGGATTATGAAGTGGTCAACAGAGAATCAGTTATCGATTTTTGGGGAGAACTTTGGCAGGGCTAACGGCACAAAATTTGATAAAAAAGGAAATCTGATAACCTGTTCAGATGAGAAAAACGAACTCTGGTCAATTGCCCCGGATGGAAAGGCCACAGTCCTTGTACGGGATTTTGAAGGTAGAAAGCTCAATGGTCCAAATGATCTTTGGATTGCGCCCAATGGGGGAATATATCTCACAGATCCGTTTTATAAACGATCATGGTGGGATCATCAGAATTCGGAACAGGATGGTGAGCACGTATATTATCTCGCACCTGGATCGTCAAAACTTATAAGGGTGGCCGATGATTTTCAGAAACCCAATGGCATTGTTGGAACTCCCGACGGAAAGTATTTGTTTGTTGCTGATATCAAAGGCAAAAAAACATGGCGTTACAAAATCGGGAAAGATGGGAAGCTAACAGACAAAAAATTGTTTGTTGAACAGGGTTCCGACGGAATGGCCATCGATAATAAAGGGAATATCTACATGACAGGAACCGGAATTACAGTTTTCGATCAGGAGGGACACCTGATAATAAAGATTCCTACTGAGGAGAGCTGGACAACCAATGTTTGTTTTGGAGGAAAACATCGGAATTTGCTCTTTATTACAGCTGTAAAGTCGGTTTATGGCTTAAAAATGAAGGTTAAAGGTGCCAGATAATTAAATGAATCGGGATTACTTGGCAATTTGGGTATTGTTAACTAAATTTGTTCATGCATAACCGAATCCAGACAATTCAATGAAAGTTGCTCAGCGTTATTTCAACAGGGGAAATTCAAAAATTATCAGCAAAGATTACGCAGGAGCAATTACCTACTTTGATAAGGGGATTGAGAACAACCCCAAATTCGCATGGGCATATTTAAACCGCGGCATCGCAAAGAATTTCTCCATCGAAAATAATGAATCTCCAATCCATTTTACCGGGAATATGGAAATTGATCAGGCAGATTCCTGTTCTGATTACAATCCGGGATTTCTTACACTATTCAGATCACAGATTTCAAATCTTGTGTTGGCAGACTTTGACAAGGCAATTGAGCTTAATCCCTGGTTTTCAAAAGCCTACTTCAGTCGTGGTATGGTAAAAAGCGGTCTTGATAATCATTCAATGGGGTTTGTGGATCATGAAAAATACATGTTGAATGGTTTGAACAATGAAAAGTCTTTCCCTGGGAATGTCATCAGGCAAAATTATCGGCAGGAGGACCATTCGGACGTAATGGCCGATTTTGACCGGGCTATAGAAATTGACCCGGAATTTGCTCAGGCTTATTATACAAGGGGAATTACCAAGAACTATTATCAGAAAAAACATGATATAACAGTAGAATTAATAACTGCAAACGAAAACGACCCAAATTTGATCGGAACTTTATTTGGTCATCAGGAGTTGACCAGTACCCGTAAAAAAGATTTCTCCGGAGCTATTTCTGATTTTGATAAGGCAATTGAGATTAATCCCGATTATGCCGACGCTTATTATTATAGAGGACTTGCCAAAAACTACCTTCAAAACAATACAGATGGAGTCTCTGATTTTTCCCGGATCTCTGCTGATAAGGACCAATATGTAACAAATTCCGAGGAAAAGAGATCTCTAAGTAAAGAACCTCCAAAAGATTATCAAAGTGTACTTGCTGATTTTGATATGGCAATAAAGATCAATCCAAAACATGCAAAGGCATATTGCAGCAGAGGACTTGTTAAGTTTTTTTGTGAGTATCAATGGGAAGGAATAAGTGACTATTTTGGTTCCAAAGTAACACATTGTGACGCACCAAACAATTTTGATTGCCGGAACAGGTCAAGGGATTACAATATTAAAAACTACACAGGAGCACTGGCTGACTTCGATAAAGCTATTGAAATCAATCCACGGTTTGCCATCGCATATTATTATCGAAGTATAGCAAAATTCTACTGCAACGATCATGCTGGTGCCACTATTGACTGTGAAAGGGCAAAAGAAATTGATCCGGAACATTCCGAGGATTATTATAAGAACATACTATCGAAAGGTTACCCGGAGAATACAAAACGGGGATATCTGAATTAAATAAAATACAATGAAACCCAAAATTATCATCCTGACAGGATTGTCCCTTATTTTTTATTGTGCAAATGCCATAGGTCAACCTTCGCAAATGCCTCCTTATCAAAACACTCAGCTAACAGTTGATCAGAGAGTTGAAGACCTGGTGTCAAGAATGACGCTGCAGGAAAAGGTGACTCAGCTCTTCAATGAGGCTGCACCAATTGAACGTTTGGGAATTCCTGCCTACAATTGGTGGAATGAGTGTTTGCATGGTGTGGCAAGGGCAGGTAAAGCTACCGTATTCCCCCAGGCAATTGGTTTATCAGCTACCTTCGATCAGGATCTTATGTTTCGTGTAGCGGATGCCATAAGTGATGAAGCGCGTGCCAAGCACAACTATTTCCTCGCCAATAATGTGCGCAGCATCTATACCGGACTTACATTCTGGACCCCAAACATCAATATTTTCAGAGACCCCCGTTGGGGACGGGGCCAGGAAACCTATGGCGAAGACCCTTACCTTACCGGACGAATGGCCGTAAACTTCGTCAGGGGTCTTCAGGGAAATGATCCGAGATACCTTAAAACAGTCGCCACGGCCAAACACTATGCAGTCCACAGCGGACCGGAGTTTTCAAGGCACATTGACAATATTTATGTAAATGACCGGGATCTTTACGATACCTATTTGCCTGCCTTCAAGGCAGTAGTCAGAGATGCAAATGTCCAGTCGGTAATGTGTGCATATAACCGGTTCCGTGATAAACCATGCTGTGGAAACGATCTTTTATTGAGCTCCATACTGCGAAAACGATTTGGGTTTAGCGGATATGTGGTCTCAGACTGTGGAGCAATATCCGACTTCTTTACCAAGATCGGACATCATACTGTCCCAAACTCGACCAAAGCCTGGGGATGGTCGTTGTCAACAGGAACAGACATCAATTGCGAAGAGGGGCGCAGCTTTCTTGTAAGTAATCTCGACTCAGCTATCCGTGTTGGTATGGTTAACGAAAGTGACATCAATACCTCCCTGAAAAGATTATACAGAGCAAGATTCCTGCTCGGTATGTTTGATCCGGACGATCAGGTAGTCTGGTCAAAAATTCCATTCTCCGCTGTAGGTTCCGAAAAAAACCTGAAACTTACGCAGGAAGCGGCCGAGAAGTCATTGGTTCTGCTCAAGAACAATGGGATCCTTCCTTTAAAAAAAGTGAAAAGAGTTGCACTGATTGGTCCCAACGCCAATAATTTTGCGATTCTGATCGGAAATTATAACGGCCAGCCGATTCATCCGATAACACCACTAAAAGCATTGCAGGATAAACTTGGGGCACAAAATGTACTTTATACGCCAGGATGCCCGATTGTGCCTGGGGTCTATTCAGATCCACAAATTATTGAACCGTCAAATTTTTATCACTACGAAAACGGAAAATTAATAAAAGGGTTAAAAGCTGAATATTTTTCGAATTCCAGATTTGAGGGCTCACCCAGGATTGTCCAAACTGATCCGAAGATCGATTTCTACTGGTTGAAATCACCTGTTAATAATAGTGTTGAAGATCAGTTTTCTGTCCGATGGAGCGGTGTTCTGATCCCTGCTCATTCAGGTACTTATCAGTTCGCCGGAAACGTAAACCTTTTGATTGACAATAAAACAGTTAAAACAACCCCAATTACACTCGAGAAAGGGAAAAGGTATGAGCTGAAAGCCGAACTAAGCATAGCCTATTCATCCTATGCAAATATCATCGAACCCTCTGCCACACTTTCCTGGGCAGAAACGTCAAGGAATTATCATCAGGAAGCAATGGATGCAGCTGCCAAATCGGATGTCGTCATTTTCTGCGGAGGTATATCTGCAGAACTCGAAGGTGAAGAGATGCCACTCGAAATTGATGGATTTTCGCATGGCGACCGCACCCACATCCACCTGCCGCAAATTCAGGAAGACCTGATAAAGGACATTTATAAGGCTGGTAAACCTGTTGTATATGTCAACTTTAGTGGCAGCGCAATGGCAATGAACTGGGAAGATCAGAATCTTCCTGCCATTGTGCAGGCTTTCTACCCTGGCGAGGCTACAGGAACTGCTCTCACACGTTTGTTATTTGGAGAGATAAATCCTTCAGGACGCTTACCTGTTACATTTTACAAGTCGGAGAAAGATATCCCTGAATTCTCAAACTATGATATGCAGGGACGTACATACCGCTATTTTAAAGGAACACCGCTCTATCCCTTTGGTTTTGGCTTGAGTTATACAACATTCGCATACAACAATTTACAAATAAGGGAAATAAAAGGAAATGTAGAAATTGACGGAAATAAAGGAACAGCAGGAACTAACGAAACAATAGAAACGACAGAAACTACCGGAACTCTAGTAACCGTTGATATAAAAAACACCGGTAACATGAATGGTGAAGAGGTGGTTCAGTTGTATCTAACCAATAAAACAACCAAAAGAGTTGTACCATCTGTTGCCTTAAAAGGTTTTAAACGTATTCGTCTGAAAAAAGGAGAACACGGTACAGTATCCTTTACACTGAATCCTGAAGATTTTACAGTAACTAATGAAGATGGACGGCAAATTGTTGGACCCGGAACATACGAAATTGCCGTTTGTGGCAAAGTTCCCGATCAGAATTCACTGGTCGGCACCGTTTTACTCAAAGGCAGAACAGTTGAAATACCTTAGATAAAATTGATAATTATAATTATACCTTGAAAATTTAAATGATTATTTCCAGAGCCCTGACTCTTACGGTATTATTATCAATTAACTTTTTGGCTAACGCCCAGAATAAACCAATTGAGTCCCTAAAACAGAGAAAAACTGCGATAGATTCTACTTTTAAAGGATTTACTTTCCCTCCACATGACAGCATTCTCCATTTTAACCTGGCCACAATTGAAAAGATTGGTCCTTATCAGTTTAAGAATAAAAGAGAGGAGAAAAGATACAATCAAACGGAGCTTGATGTATTGAAAACTTACCCTCTGGCATTGATAGTTAGCAGTGAACTGAAAATTGTAAATGCACAGTTCGAAAACAGCCAAATCGATCAGGCTGAAAGGAAAAAATATATAAAATGGTATCAGAAATATGTCTATAAGACCTATATCGATTCTCTTAAAATGCTGAACGAGCAGCAAGGCAGGTTACTGCTGAAACTTATACACCGCGAAACCGGAAGGACGTCGTATGATCTGATTAAGTCGTATCGGGGAGGATTTAATGCATTAATCTGGCAATCTTTGGCTTTTATGGCAGGTGCAAATTTAAATTCAAAATATGATCCTGAAGAAAATAAAATGATCGAACATATCATCAGGAGATACAAATCAGGCGAGTTTAATTAAAATAATTTCACTATTTTCGCATCGGTAATAAACATGTTTGACTCTCTGATGTTTAATGTGAGTAGCATAAACATTGCTCGTATTCTCCCGAAGCTTCGGAAGCAGTTGGCAATTAGCTGCTGGCAAATTTAGCCATAAGTAAGTCGTTCTTTTCAGAACAAGGTTAAGATTAAAAGTCAATTCTTTGATGGAATCCAAGCTAGACGCCAGTAGTAAAGAGCAAGCTGCAAATCATTAAATTCTTAACATTAAGAAAAGCTTCTATACCTATACAGATTGTCATATAGTGATATGTTTTAAAATTTCATACGTAATACTCATGCAAATTATGGATCTCTCACTCAAATTACAAAGTAAAAATCCGATATTCGACACATCCTTGTCATTCCTACCTACAAGTTTGACTCACAGGGATATGCTTACCAAGTACGAAAAAATACCTACTTATATTTATTCGGAAAGTTCAGAGGCAGCGGTTGCCGTAGCAGCCGAAGTTGCAGAGCTTATTCTTGAAAAGCAAAAAAAAGGTGAAAAATGTGTTTTGGGTCTTGCGACAGGGTCGACTCAGATAGGAATATATGCTGAACTTGTCAGGCTGCATCGCGAAAATGGACTTAGTTTTAAGAATGTAATTACATTTAACATAGACGAATACTATCCTATTTCTTCCCATTCGTTTCAGAGTTATCATCATTATATGCGAACTCACCTGTTCAATCATATTGATATAAATCCTAAAAATATTCATATCCCCGACGGTACAATTGTTCTTGAAACTGTTCATGATTATTGCCGCGAATATGAGAAAAAGATCGAAGAGGCAGGAGGTATTGATCTGATGTTACTCGGAATTGGCAGGACCGGACATATCGGGTTTAACGAGCCGGGCTCAGGGCGGAATACCCATTCCCGTATAATTACACTTGATACTGTAACGAGACAGGAAGATGCCAATCAGTTTCAGGGAATTATCAATGTTCCTCGCAGGGCTATTACTATTGGAATCGATACGATTCTGAATGCCCGCAAAATCATTTTGAGCGCTTTTGGTGAGTACAAGGCTAAGGTGATTCAGAAAGCAATTGAGGAAGATCCTGATAGCCTAATCCCGGCATCTTTTATTCAATTACATCCCAACGCGAAATTTATTCTCGACAGCAGTGCCTCTGCACAACTGATAAGGGTTAGAACCCCCTGGCTTTTAGATAGCTTAGACTGGACCGATGACCGGCTGGTTCGTAAAGCCGTTTTATGGTTATGTGGTCAGACAAAAAAACCAATTTTAAAACTCACAGGGAAAGACTATAATGATTATGGATTAAGCGACCTTTTGGCAATTGTCGGGGCACAGCATAAAATAAACATAAAAGTCTTTAATGACCTCCAACACACAATCACCGGCTGGCCAGGAGGAAAGCCTGGTGTTGAGGATACCTTCAGGCCCGAGCGTGCAGAGCCTGCCAGAAAAAGGGTTGTCCTTTTCAGCCCTCATCCCGATGATGACGTAATTTCAATGGGTGGAACCCTCCTTCGATTAGTAGAACAGGGCCATGACGTACATGTTGCCTACCAGGTGTCTGGAAATTATGCGGTTTCGGATGAATATGTAACCCGATTCCTTGACTTTCATTATGAATATATCGACTACTATGACGAAAATAATCAAAAGGCAGTCGAGCAAAAACAAAAGGTTCTCTCCTTTATAAAAAATAAAAAAGAGAACATTGTTGATATTCCTGAATTAAAGAAAGTTAAGAGTCTGATAAGAAGGATGGAGGCTCGTTCTGCGCTGCGCTATTTTGGCATCCCTGAAAGTAACATCCATTTTCTTGATCTTCCGTTTTATGAATCAGGACTTAAATTAAAACTTCCTATCAGTGAGCCGGATGTCAATATTATTATGAATCTTCTTAATGAGGTAAAACCGCATCAGATATTTGCAGCCGGTGACCTTGCAGATCCGCATGGAACCCATAAGGTATGTCTTGATGCAATCTTTATAGCCCTTGAGCAGTTGAAGCAAAAAACATGGATGAAAAATTGCTGGGTATGGTTATACCGCGGAGCATGGGCAGAGTGGGAGGCCGACGAAATTGAGATGGCAGTACCAATCAGTCCTATCGAACTTACCAGGAAGCGAGAAGCAATCCTTAGACATCAGTCTCAAAAAGAGGGTGCAATGTTTATGGGTGAAGATGACCGTGAGTTTTGGGAACGTGCAGAGCAACGCAACCGGGCCACCGCCAGATTATATGATGAACTTGGCATGGCCGAGTATGAGGCGATGGAAGCTTTTGTAAAATATTATCCTTGAGATTAAAAGTGACCCCGAACCGGGTTCCGCGATTTTTAATCGCGCTCTTTAATCCATTACAGCGACAAATCTGCAGAGTCATATTGCTTCTGCAGATTTTCGCGCTTACAGAGTGCTTGGCTGATAATCCCCCCAAAAAAGAGTTCCGCGGAGTCTGGATAGCAACTATCAATAACCTCGACTGGCCTTCAGCCCCCGGGCTTTCTGTTGAAGTTCAAAAAAGGGAATTGAATGAACTGATCGAACGTATCCAAAAACTTAATCTAAACGTCGTAATTTTCCAGGTGCGACCTGCCTCAGATGCCCTATATGCATCGGATACGGAACCATGGTCGTATTTTCTTACCGCCAAACAGGGACTCCCCCCTTACCCGGCCTTCGATCCGTTGCAATATGCCATTGAACTGTGTCATTCAAAAGGGATGGAGCTCCATGCCTGGTTTAATCCGTTCCGGGTTAGAAATCTTGGAATTTACAAACTTGATCCGCGCAGTTTTGCTGCCAGAAATCCTCAGTATATTCATGAGTACGACCATAAACTATTCCTTGACCCGGGCATTCCACAGGTCAGAGAACATGTAAACAAGGTAATTATGGAGATAGTCAGGAAATACGACGTCGATGCAATACACTTTGATGATTATTTTTACCCATACCCGGTCGCAGGAATAAATTATCCCGATCAGAAGATCTTCCGTCAATATGGGAAAGGATTTTATCCGGCCAGACAAGGGGACTGGCGGCGAAGTAATATCAACCAGTTTATTTCCTCGATTCATGACAGTATAAAGTCGGTAAAGCCAACCCTTAGACTGGGTGTAAGTCCGTTTGGTATCTGGAGGAATAAAAGCAACGATCCGAATGGCTCTCCCGGAGTGAGGGGCACAAGTTCGTATGATGATTTATACGCCGATGTCTACAAATGGCTTGCAAACGGCTGGATAGATTATGTCATTCCACAAATTTACTGGGAACAGGGAAACAAGTTTGGTGATTTTGAGGTAATGGTAAAATGGTGGAGCGATCATAGTTTTGGAAAGCCGGTCTATGTCGGACAGGCATTATACAAATCAACTGGAGTCGATAAGGTATTTTCAAATCCCAAAGAGATCAGTGAGCAAATCGGTATCCTTCGAAAATTTGAAAAAGTGGGAGGATTCGCCCTTTATAGTGCGTCACATCTTGCGAGACTTTCGGAAATTGCCTTAAATGAACTAACCAGCAGTCTTTTACCACCAAAGGTTGAGATTCCGGAAATAGCAGATATATCACACAATTTTGGGAGTGACAATCAAGGTTTGGCTGATTCTGTTCAGGATAAGCTTATTATTGCTGACAAAAAATCGCTATCCGACTCCATAGGTTTCAAATATAAATTTTCAATAGATAAAGATCTTCCTGTTCCTGAACAATTCAGTGCCGTAAAATCCCGCGAAGGCCGTGAGATCTCCTGGATGACGACTTCTTCAAATAAAACCGGCGGGCTGAAATTCGTTGTTATGATTTTTGAACGGGTAAAGGGAGGCGGGTACAGGCGAAGAATATTAACCAAAACCGATCAAAATAAGTTTCTGGTTCAAAGGAATTCGGAGATAAACCCGGCAAGGGTATTGTTTGCTGTTGTTTCAACCAACAATAGGAATTCCCAAAGTTCCTTTTCTAAACTGTTCAAGGTTAGGGGAAGGAGAATCATTTACACTAAATAATCCGCCAGGTTTTTTTCCCCTTTTCATCGATTCTACATTCATTGAATTGCCGGCGTTAAATTTTTCCCACCCAATTATTCAGAAACATTTTTTAATATCTTTGGACGTTTCTTACCAGGAACTGGAAAACCAACTTTACGATATTTGTGATAAACTCAATCAAAGAAAGACTTCATTGGCTGGAGGTATGGTCCCGTTTTCGATCGGGTGATCAGGAAGCCTTCAGTGAAATCTATAAGGAGTTTATCGATTCCCTTTTTGCTTACGGCAGCAAGATAACCCGCGACCGGGAACTTGTTAAAGATTGCATTCAGGATATCTTCATTGATCTTCAACGGCTTAACCCTAACCTTCATCACCCTGAATACATTGAATTTTATTTATTTAAGTCTCTCAGGAATTCAATCTTATATCGGTTTAAGGAGAGCAAAAAAACGGATACTCTTCCAATAGATGAAATGGCAGTATTTGGTCTGCAGTTTAATATAGAACAGGATGATTTCGATCTTGAATCGGATCGGCAGAGGGTCGAAAAACTCAAATTAATCCTTAAAACCCTTGATCCGCTGAAAAGGGAGTTACTTTTCCTGAAATTCAGCACCGGACTTAATTATATTGAAATCGGTCAGCTACTAGGGATGAATTCCGATGCAGTAAAGAAGCAGGTTTACCGCACTCTCGATCATTTGAGGGGCAAATATGGGAACCAGTTGATGGAATTGCTCGTGATATTTAGGAGTAGTGGCGCAATAATGAAGGCATGAATTTTATTGTATTTTCAACTTAACTTATTCTTTTAAAGGACTTAAGTGTCGCTTTAAAATTGCTCAAATCATAGCAGGATCAACTGCATCATCAGACAAATACTTTTGACCCTTTTCCGTCATAAATAAGAAATTTACTTTATGATTTTGACATAACGTCCTAAAATCAGATAATTGTTTCAATATTACGTCTTTGATAATCATGAATCAAAGATATATATTTAAACAGCGAGTGCCAATTTTCGAATTTACTGGCTTGATGCGTAAAAAATCTCAAAAAAAATATCCAAAAAAATGTCCCTTTTCCCATTTCTTAAACTCTTACCAATATAATCCAAATTTAATGAGCCATTTCGATCAAAAATTCATAGAGAACCCACAGTTTTTAATGTGGGTATTCAAGACAAATCCGTTAGTTGAGAACTATTGGAAACAATACATCATTGATAATCCCCAGGAGGAAGATCAGCTGACAGAACTCAAAGATCGCCTCACTGAACTCCGGTTTACAAATAATACACTTAGTATTTCAGAAAAAGAGAAACTTGAAAATCGCATTGCTTCAAGATTAAACAGGGAATTAACGCATAATAAGCGAAGACTAATTCTTAATACTTTGATGAGATATGCCGCAGTTGCATTAATTTTTGCCGTAATCGGAGGATTGGTCGTCTATTTCAATATGGACAAGGGGATTGTATTTCAAGATTTTGCCAATTTAAAAATCCAGATCCCTTCCACTCCACAAGGTCCCATACTTATTACCTCCAAAGGTGAAAATTTAAATCTGAAGAAATCTAACTC
>CAIOOC010000407.1 GCA_903859795.1 uncultured Bacteroidia bacterium | reverse complement strand
GTTTAGATAGAAATAGGCACATGATGAGACGTTATCTGTCCGTTCGAACAATAATTTCTTCGGTTCCCTTGAGAAATCAACAAGGTTAAGATTCTCACCGGCTTCGAAAATTGGTTGTTTCATGTTTGCAAGAATTTTCATCTCTTCATTCATTCCAAAGCCGATTTGCTGGATTGTAACCCTTATATCCTGATAAAAATAAACCGGATCGGGAATATGGAACCGGTAAAATGCATATTCCATCTTCTTCTCATCAGCTACTGTACATCCCTGATATCGATGTGCATAGGTGCCTTGTCCCCAGCCTGTTCCGATGTAGTCCTCGGTTCCTGATCCACACAAGGTAGGATATTTATCATCGCCATCGATATACATTTTTACCTCTCCTTCTCCCCACCAAACCCGGGCAAACTCCTTCTGATTGACCTGTACGCAGAGACTTGTTCCCAGAAAACGCCCCGTGCCACTGACTTTCGGGAGAATTTCATAATCCTTCTTGAGTGTTGTCGGATATTGTTTATTAAAAAACGAGTGGAAATAAAGGGTATTCTCACCAACGAGATCGCCAACGGTATAATCAACATCATAAAATACCATACGGAGATCAGTACTGGTTTCATTCGAAAGTTCAATTTTCATTCCGGTTTTAAACGGCATGGGGATAAAGCAATTAAAACTTCGCCCTTCAGGATCGGAAAAACATTCATTTTCGAATGTTGTCATCCTTCCCAGCCCCTGGCAAAAGAAATCGCCCAGAGGGGCAGAGACGGCCGGAACAGAAGCTCCATCCCAATACATTCTTAATTTAAGTCCCTGCAGCATCTCGGGGGACCGGTCGATCACTGTTATCCAGATACGCCGGATCATACCACTGGTCTTATAAACCTCTGCAAGAGTTTTTGTTTCACCAGCTTTCAGCGGGAATTTCGGGGAACCTTTCCTGCCTCCGTTTTCAATTCCGCCGGCCCCTTTTTCTCCTTTCCAGTTTTCAGCGCTTGCCCAGCGTGTTTTTACCCCTTTAGGCATTTCATACATGGATTGCCCTGCAGACGACAGGCAAAAAAATCCAAACATCAGTATTATAAGTAACCGATTCATAATTATTTCATTTTCCGTTAAATTCCTTTATTGCATTGATCATCGCCACAATGTTCTGAACCGGAACATTGGCCTGTATGTTGTGAACAGTATTAAAAACAAAACCTCCGTCTTTTGAGAAAATTTCGCAAAGACGAAGCACCTCATCACGAACGTGTTCCGGAGTTCCATAGGGCAATGTGTTTTGCGTATCGATGCCACCCCCCCAGAAAACGAGGTCGTTTCCATAGGTTTTTTTTAAATGGGCCGGATCCATTCCTTTTGCACTTACCTGCACCGGGTTAATAATATCGAAACCGGCAGCAATAAAACGCGACATAAAAGGTTCGACAGCACCGCAGGAGTGCTTGAACGTTTTCCAGTTGGTATTACTGTGCACCCAATCGTTAACCCGTTTATAATAAGGCAACCACAAATCGTCAAATTGTTCCGGTGCACAAAAGGTTGAATCCTGAGTTCCGAAATCGGTCCCGCATATAAAAACGGCATCAACGTTATCGCCGATTACCTGATGCAAACGGCTGTAATTCTCAAGTGCAATTTCGGTCTGGCGGTCAAAGATTGCCCGGATATAATCGGGGCGCATCAAAATACTCATGTACCATTCGGGGATGTCGCGGATCCCTTTTGGTTTTTTTAATTTGATACCCGGAACGTGTGCGATGTCTCCAAGGGCAGTTCCTCCGAGTCCGGCAACAACAGCTTTCCCAGTGGCGCGCGCCTTTTGTGTCGTTTCTTTCCAGTATGCCAGATCATTCTCTGATACCAGGCCATATTCTTCAAGATTGTCTTTTGGATCCAGGTTTTCCTCAACAATAGGTTCCTGACGGATAATTGCGTCAAAGAAATATCCGTTTTTTGGCATACGGCCTGAAGGACTTGCAGAAGTATCTCCTTCTGGATAAATCAGCACATCTCCACGCTCGTCGTTGGTTGTATGAAATTCTACCGGAACCAACACTTTCTGGCCCCAGGGAGTTATGTATTCCATCAATGGCTCGTGGTTATAAAAGCCAAACCCGTTCTTCCGGCCCCGAGCAGCCACCGTATCAATACCAATAAGATCGATCAATTCCTGATCCACTTCTCCCAACATTTGGTATGGATCGGTCACGCGAACCGGTTTATATTCAAGTCTATAGTATTTTCTGAGATTCTCAACCGACTGAACATGAATTCCTGTCACTGAGGTTGATCCAAAATCAACAACTAACTGGTCAGGTTGCTTGTGGTTTACAGTCAAATCAAATCTTTCTTTGGATGTCATATTTATTGTTTTTTTATAGAAAATCAGTTCCG
>CAIOOC010000406.1 GCA_903859795.1 uncultured Bacteroidia bacterium | reverse complement strand
TTGTATCATTCAAAGCTATCGAAAATAATAGAAATAAGCAAAACAAGGGAAAATTAATTGTTTTTGATATTTTTGCAGAAAAAATTAATTCTATGATTCAACGAATTCAGACAGTTTACCTTTTTTTCGCTGAAATTTTACTTGGCATACTGTTTTTTGTCCCCGTTGCTGAAATATCTTCAAAAGAGGGTACCTTTTATCTTGCTAATTTACAAGGGATCTATCATGAATCGGCCAAAGGTTATGAGCTTTTACAAAGTAACTGGCTGATCATGTTATTCTGGGTAGTGTGCCTTATTATTACAGGCATGACAATATTTATGTATAAAAACAGAAAACGGCAAGTACAGTTTTCGATAGCTGGTTTAATTTTAAGTTTGATTCTCAGTAGTTTTTTCTTTCTGAACGTGTGGATGGTATCGAAGCAAGTATCAGGAAATTATTCGTTCAAGGTATATATGATTTTTCCGGTAATTTCAGCAATTTTAATCTATTTGGCAATCAGGGCTATAGGAAAAGATGAAATGCTTGTAAGGTCAATCGACAGGATCAGGTAAAAAATCAAAACCTTGTGGCGAGTTTCTTGGATAGAGCTGTCAGGAAATGTTCGTCCTCGGGAGTAAATGGGGCAGGGGAGTGGGAATCAATATCAATTTCAGCTACAAATTGCCCGTTCACTAAAATAGGTACAACTATTTCGCTTTGGACCTCAAGGCTGCAGGCTATGTAGTTACCCTCCGTGCTAACGTCTTGAACAACTTTAAGTTTCATAGTTTCCGCTACTTGTCCGCAAACACCCTGTCCAACAGCGATCGTTGTATGTTCAGTCGGCTTCCCGCTGAAAGGTCCAAGCTTTAGAACTGCATTATCCTTGTCAAGAATATAAAATCCCACCCAATCATAATGAAAGATTTTATTTTTAAGTAACCGAGTAATGGCGGCCAATATTTCTGAAAGTGAATTATCTGAGGATATTATTGGTTCAATTTCCCCAAGAATTTCGGCATATTTAATTTTCATTGTTAATTTCTGTCAGTTGATTAAATCAACGAAAAACCATTTCGTTTTCGTTGGTTATTTTCTCGCAATATAAACATTTGAGGGCTATTGGTTTAACCGATGAAACTTCAAAACGGGTTGTTATATTTTCAGCGTTTGTGATGCAAACCGGATTGAAACAATTGACAATACCAATAATTTCCTTAGGTGTTTCAACGACCCTTTTCTCAATCACCTTATAATCACGGATAGTATTAAGTTTGGCATGAGGTGCAACAAGGGCGATTTTATTTACTACTTCATCAGCAAAGAACCTGTTGGCAATTTTGATGATTGCTTTTGTTCCCATTGCCTTGCTGTCCAAATTATTGCCGAAAGTAACCATCTGGCTGCACTGCTCGAGTTCGAGGATTTTTATCACTTTAAAAAGGGCATTTGTCGGTAAGTGGTCGATGACAGTGCCATCTTTTATAGCACTCACTTTGAGATGTTTTTCCATAACAAATAATTTAAAAGATTATTTAAGTCCCAATAAATGAGCGATAATAGCCATTCTGGTAAATACACCATTTTTTGCCTGTGTAAAATAGTAGGCCTTGGGATTTCCGTCTACGTCGGTATGAATTTCGTTAATTCTTGGTAACGGGTGAAGGATACGCATATTCTCCTTCGTATTTTTCAGCATTTCGTTTCTCAGGATATAGAC
>CAIOOC010000405.1 GCA_903859795.1 uncultured Bacteroidia bacterium | reverse complement strand
TTTATTGACATTTACTTATAATTTTAATTCTAATCCTGTTAACACAGGCGATCACAGCGATCAGAAAGAGAAAAAGAAAAAAGATCATAAAAAGAACAAGTAGCTTTGTTAATATTTCCTTCAATTTATAATTATTTCATTATATTTTAGGTGCTTGGATTATCCTAATAAGCTTAATACTCAACCAAAACTCTCAGGCTTTGTCTATTTATACTGTAAAAGTGAGGAATCAAAACCGGAAAATAAAATGTTTGAATAACTTTGTGCCGTTTAATTTAAAAATAAATAATTATGTATCAAAAAGGTCTGGTGCGCCAGGCAGATCGTGTTTTAACTTTCAGAAAATTTGGACGGAAAGGATATTCTATTTTCCAGAGTCTCCATAAGGTTGTGAGAATAGGGTGTCTGAGTGTAAGCTACCTATTGTTCGCCATTTCTGCAAATGCTGAAAGAAACATGATAATTGCCGGACACGACACGATCAGCCCAATGAAAGACATTGAGGTTGATGAAGTTGTGGTCAGCGCACAGCGTGCTCCTGTTGCCTTCTCACAGGTTGCCCGCGTAGTTAAAGTAATTGGGAAGGAAGAGATTCAATCGTCTCCTGTTCAGAGTCTTCAGGACTTACTCCGTTATGCGCTGGACGTCGATGTACGTCAGCGAGGAGGGCTTGGAGTACAAACTGATATCAGTATTCGCGGCAGTTCTTTTGACCAGGTGTTGGTTCTGCTCAACGGTATTAATATCAATGACCCGCAAACCGGTCATCACTCGCTTAATCTGCCCGTCAGTTTCGATGCAATCGACCGGATCGAAATTCTAGAAGGCCCTTCCTCCCGGATTTATGGCCCCAACGCTCTCAGCGGAGCAATAAACATCATCACAGGAAGTTCAGAATCTTCAAACCTTAAGGGACGTCTGAGTGCAGGCCAAAACGGTTATTATGACGGTGGTCTGTCAGGGACAATTGTATCCGGGAAGGTCAAAAATTTCCTGTCAGTTGACCGGAGGAGCTCGGATGGTTATATTAAGAATACAGATTTCAGGATTACTGATGCCTTTTATCAGGGAAAACTTGAAACAAAAGCCGGTGCCCTCGACTGGCAGGTGGGCCATAGCGAGAGAGGTTTTGGAGCCAACAGCTTTTATACGCCTGCATACCCGGACCAATTCGAAAAAGTTAAAACAACTTTTGCTTCAGTTAAAATGGAAACCGGTGATATCGTGCATTTTACTCCATCAGTCTATTGGCGTAGAAATCAGGACCTGTTTGAGCTATTCAGATACCCCGGATTAGCTCCCTCCTGGTATACAACTCACAATTATCATCTTACAGACATTTATGGGACAAATTTAAATGCATGGTTTGCATCCTCACTGGGTAAAACGGCATTTGGCGCAGATTTCAGAAGTGAAAACATCTTGAGTAATGTTTTGGGAATCCCCATGCAAATTCCTGTTGCTGTTCCGGGCGAGGAGGGGCATTTTTTCACCAAATCGGACACAAGGACGAACCTTAGCCTGTTTGTTGAACATTCGGTTTATTTAAGCCGATTTACAGCCTCGGCTGGCATTATGGCAAACTGGAATTCTCAATTGGGGACAAAATGGAATATTTTCCCCGGATTGGATATCAGCTATCAGATCTCAAATGTGATAAAATGGTATGCATCAATTAATTCATCACTTCGTCTGCCAACATTTACCGACCTGTACTATTCAAGTCCGACGAATAAAGGTAACGCTTTACTTCAACCCGAGAAGGCAGTAGAATATGAAACAGGGATAAAGTATCAGTTCAAGGGAATAGATGGCCATTTTGCTTATTTCCACCGTAATGGAAAGGATATGATAGACTGGGTCAGAAAGCCTTCTGACAATATTTGGTACGCACAGAATATTACAGAATTAAATACTGATGGGCTTGAATTCTCTGCTAAAATAAATCCAGGTAAATTATTTGATAATAAGCTGTTTATTCAAACTGTAAATTTTAGCTGGTCTCACCTAAGCCAGAGTAAACAATCAGGAATCTATTCTTCATCGTATGTACTTGATTATCTAAAGAATAAAATAAATCTTGGGATAACTCACAAGGTAATTAAAAATATTGGAATAAGCTGGCAGATTTCTTATCAGGACAGAAACGGTTCATATACTTACTGGGATGGAACAAAATATGGAGAACAATTTGATTACAAGCCATTTATATTAGTTGACAGCAGGGTGTACTGGAAAAAGAAGGGAATCACGTATTATCTCGAGTCTTCCAATCTTTTTAATAAAACTTATCAGGATTTCGGAAATCTCCGTGAACCTGGACGGTGGCTTAAAGCCGGGATCATCTGCGAACTCAATTTGTAAACGTTAAAAGGAGAGTGAAATGGAGTCATTTCCCTTTTATTTATTGCCGAAGATTTAAAAATGACTATCTTCGCCAAGCGAAAAATAAAGTGAAAATTTATGTTAAAAGGAATATTGGCCATTTCGGGACAACCCGGACTTTATAAAGTGATTTCCGAAGGAAAGAATAATGTTGTGATTGAATCATTGCTTACTGGCAAAAAATCAACGGCTTATGCCGATGCAAAGATGAGTGCTCTCGAAGATATCGCCATTTACACCTCCACCGAAGATGTGCCGCTAAAAAAGATATTCAGGAAAATCTCAGATAAAGAGAATGGTGGGCCTGCAATTAGCACGAAATCTTCACCTGAAGAACTTAAGAAATATTTCGAGATTGTATTGCCTGATTATGACAAGGAACGCGTTTATGGTTCAGATGTAAAGAAAGTCATATCCTGGTATAATTTGTTGCAAGAGAAGGACTTATTGGTTTTTACGGATGAATCACCTGAAGCCGGAGCAATTGAAAATTCCTCAGACAATACGGAAATAAAGGAGTAAAATACAGTGTACTAAAAAGAGCGGAACTTATAAGAGTTCCGCTCTTTTTTTATTTCAAAATCATGGATAATTAATTCGGATAATCTGATATAATCTATTCTTTAATTGATTTTTATATTTTTAATGATAAATCCGCCTAGGCTTTCTCAGAAATAAATTTCTGAATATTGTATTCGATTCTACCACCGGCATTAGCAACATCTCCCTTGATAAATCTGTCACCTGTGATGTTTTCAAAAAGCTCAATATACCTCTCAGATATTTG
>CAIOOC010000404.1 GCA_903859795.1 uncultured Bacteroidia bacterium | reverse complement strand
CACAGAGCAGGAAAATTATTTCTCTTTTATGAAAGGGAAGTAGTAATCAATATTCTCTTTAGTAAGTGGGGTTCCATAGCCTGAGTCCTCAAATGCTTCGCAATACTTGATTTTGTTTCCCTTTTCTGTTCCGTAAAGTTCTATAAGCTTATTCCTGTAGGCTGTTGCATCTGACCATACTTTGTGGGTTTAGCCGAGCCACTTACGACGATCACTATCAGAAGCGGGTACCTTATCGAGAATACCCTGGTTAAACGGAAGCCATTCGTACATCTGCGATTTATGCTGATGATACATGTCTATCTTTTTTTCTATCACATCATCGATATCAATACAGACATCAGCTTTAAATGGTTCGGGATGGATGAAACCGTCGCTGTTAAAGAGGAAGAGAGGGTTTTTGGCAAGGAATGGTACCTTCGGAAGGATAGTGGGTACGGTAACCATATAAGCGGCATCAAGAACCAGCACTCCTGTATATCTGTGATCAGGATGATAATCGTAGGGTCTGGGGAAGATGACAATGTCAGCCTTTTGTTCCCTGATAAGTTTTATTACCTGAAGTCTGTTCTTATAAGTTGGCATTAGCTGACCATCGTGATTATTGAGTGTGATATACCTGATGCCAATCACCTCGCCTGCTTTTCGGGCCTCTTCGCGCCTGATCTTCGCAAGTTTCTTCGCTTTAATCGACTGGTGACCTGCATCGCCATTGGTAAGGGATACCATCAGTACATCGTGGCCGGCCTTTGCCCATTTATAAGCCGTTCCTCCAATCTCATCAGGGTCATCGGGATGGGCACCTATTATTATGATATGTAGTTTTTTATCAGGCTGAACCTGAGACTGCAATACTGCAGAAAATGCAGAAAAGATTAAAAGGAGGAAAAAGGATAATTTTGTTTTCATATGTATAAGGTTTTAAGTTTATTGATTCTCCCGGAAATTACCGTAAAGTTCCGGATAAAAGCGAAAATGATAATTTTGATTTTTAAATAAAATCTCATTGAGTGAAGGTATTAGGGATAAAATGTTATACCCTGCCAGAATACATTTCAGATATTAAAGATAATATTTTATCGTGATCGATTATTCCTCAATTAATATTCTCATCTAAGTTGTGGAGGAAATCATACCTGGTTATAACAACACAAAAAACCTACCTGTGAAAATACTGTAAGAGTAATGAATTTTAAGAGTGTTAGAAGTTTTATATCTTTCCGCAAAATAGGAGATAAACATGTATTCAATTTTAAAAAGAATGAAAGCACATATAGTTTTGATTTTGGTTTTTTTCGCTCTTACTGTTGCTGGTCTAGCCCAGGAAAAGAGCAGCTATGCAAATGATTACCTGGTAAAAGTTGGTGATCATGCTCCCGATTTTACTATTCATGAAGCCGATGGGAAATCATATAAATTATCTGACCTCAGGGGAAAGGTGGTTATGCTGCAGTTCACTGCCAGCTGGTGCAGCGTCTGCCGTAAGGAGATGCCTTTTATTGAAAAGGAGATCTGGATGGCCAAGAAGGGTTCCGGACTGGCAGTAATCGGAATTGACAGGGACGAAGCCGTTGATAAGGTGGTTAAATTCAGGAAGGAGATGGCTGTTACCTATCCACTCGCCCTTGATCATGGTGCAGATATTTT
>CAIOOC010000403.1 GCA_903859795.1 uncultured Bacteroidia bacterium | reverse complement strand
CCCCATCAGCAACAACTTTTAAACCGGGAGGAATTTCACTCATCAGAGTAATCTGTTTTTTAATCCGTAAATCTTTCAGCAGCAGTGAACATTCCTCAAATTTTTCGGGTAATAAAACGATAGTTGGAGCAAATTGGGTTAGTCCCCTTTGCATACGAGACCATTCCAGCAGATTTCCCAGTAAATTGAAAAGATTGGTAGCGGAGTTTCTCACCATTAAGCCGCCTGACGGATCTCCACAGCGGTCATTCCAGATAACTCCTCACTCAATAATTGGGTTAATCCTAAGAACCCGTTAAACGGGCTTCGCAGATCATGGGCAATAATCGAAAAGAATTTATCTTTTTCTGCATTAACTCGTTGTAGTTCCTCACTTTTCAGAGTAATTTTCTCCTCAGCAAGTTTACGCTCAGTAATATCGTAAATAGAGGCCTGAATGGCAGCTTCTCCATCATAGACAATTAGCGCTCCCTTAACTTCCGCATCGATTATCGTCCCATCAAGCCTTAAATATTTTACTTCAATAAGTGATCCAATAGCTTTCTGAACCCTGCTCAGGATTATTTCATGATAATCAGGATGAATTCGGTTTAGGATAGGCATCCCCAACAGATCAGAGGCCGCTGTTGCCCCAAACATTTTTATAGCTGCGGGATTCACAAATACTATTTTCCCGTCCCGGTGCACAACAATTGAATTTGAAGAAAATTCCACAACAGTGCGAAACCGTTGCTCACTTTCCTGAAGTGCCTTCTCTGCATTTTTACGTTCTGTAATATCCTTAAAGGTAGAAATAACTTCTTTAATACTTCCATCAGGATTTAATTCCGGATCAGCATTCACCAATAACCATACCCTGTCGCGGGTAACCGGGCGATAGACTCCCATCACCGCATCGCGAACAGGTTCATGGGTGGCAATACATTGTAGTGCAGGGCGCATGGGACCCGGATAGGGCGTCCCGTCTTCATGAATTACATTCCAATCCGCATCATAGGTATTTTTTTCCAGCAGTTGATCCTCATTAAGCCCCAGAAGTTCCAAGGCCCTGTTATTGCTCATTAATATTTCAGACAAAGGGTTCTGAACCAAAACACCAATATGCAGGTTTGAAATCAGGCTATGGTAATATTTTTCGCTTTCTTTCAGCTTTACCTCGATCAATTTGTGTTCAGTAATATCCACTAAGCCTCCCATCAGGGCAACCGGTTGTTTTTGGGCATCAAACTCGATCTGTCCAATAACATGAATCCAACGCTCAGCATGATCGATCCTTCTGACAATCTTATTTTCGATTTCAAAAATTACATCCTTCTCTGCCACCAAACGATCAAAATAATCCCGCATCAGTTGTTGCCAATCGGGATGAACAATGGAAATCAACCCTTCAAATGATTTATCAAAATCGGTGTCGACGCCAAAAATCAAATCCAGAACCTCAGAACTTTCCCAGGTGCGTTTTACCAGGTCAAGCGAAAATGTTCCTAATCCAGCGATCATCTGGGCCGCTTTTAAAAAAATTTCACTCCGCTGAATTTTCGCCTGCACCTCCTTTTGCCCGGTAATGTCTGCCATTGTAATCAGGCACTGCCCGCCTGCGTGACAGGATTTGATACCGGTCAATTGAACATATTTGGGGACATCGTTGCTTCCGTCCAGAATCACTTCACACTCTTTCGTCCCAGTACCTGTAAATACGTCATCGAGGAAATTATTAAAAATCAGTTTGGTATTTTCTAAAATAAAGAAACCAAATCTGCTGCCAATCAAATGTAATTGCTCTTTTCCAAGCATTTGCGCTCCGCTAAGGT